>JAJRUF010000224.1 GCA_024277935.1 Gammaproteobacteria bacterium | reverse complement strand
TTTATATTTAGCCGCTTTACTTAGGAACAGCTGCATCTGTTTGACGACACTGCGCACACCTGATGTCAGTATGATGGAATCGCCAAGGTCTCCCTTTATCTGTTTATAAAGTTCAGTTGGTTCCCCTTTAAAAAGGAACTGTCCCGTACCTGGTATTTTTTTGATCGAGCGTTTATCAACCGTTGCGGTTAAATCATCAAGTGGTTTTTCACCGTAGAAACCGTAATGCACTGCATCTTCATGAAACAGCTCATCCAGAAAATTGATTTCTGCTTTTCTAAATTTACCAATTTTTGAGTAATCTTTACCGTAACGCAGCATGTCATCAAAACTGAGAACACTAAAATTGCCATGACCGACAATTCTTTTCACCCGCCCTAATCGACGCGATAGTTTACGAACCAGACGTTGTCTTTCTCGATCCGAAGTAACATCCCCATCATAAAACTCATTGGGGTGACGAATTTTCTCAAGATAATCTTCAGTTAGTTCACCGTCACTTTGTTTAATAGAAGCAACAGTAGGTAAAGCAGGGTATGCGCTACTAAGAGCAACAAGTTTTAGAAATGCACGACGTTCCATATTTGTATTTATAATTTAACTTTGTTATTTTTTTTATTTTTGAAATTAAAGTGTAAGCCCTTATTGTATATCATTTCCATTGAAGCATGAAGTCATATGAACCGCTTCAACAAAAAAACCGCTTAAAAAGCAGTATAGATGAAAATAGAAAAAAAGAAATATTTCAGGCAATATTTGATATAAGTCACAGGCCATAATATATTTAGCCTCAGAATAAAATACAATCTAAGACAAGAACAAAACCACGAGCGCGCTAATGCAATGCCTATGAAATAATATGAATAATCAATATGTTACTTATGTTTTTCACTTTTCTCTCGTGTAACACCTGAGCAATAACAATCGCAATCTACACATCTGGTCTATAAAGAAGTTTATGAGCATAGAAAAAATAATGAGTAAATCCACTGTCACTGTCGAAATGGATGACACACTCAAGCTGATTAAAGATATTTTCGATAATACTCGATTCCACCATCTGCTCGTCGTTGAATCCGGCAAATTATTTGGTGTGATTTCAGATAGAGACCTTTTCAAAGCCCTGAGTCCAAATATTGGAACAGCAGCTGAAACAGTCAAAGATACAGCCACTCTTAATAAAAAAGTTCACCAGATAATGACACGCAAACCCATTACGTTGATGTCAACAGCGGGTATTTATGATGCAATTGAAACATTTAACACGCACGACATTTCATGTATACCTGTTGTCGATGACAACCGTAAGCCTATTGGAATAATTAGCTGGCGGGATATACTGAAAGCAATTGAACAAGGCCGCAAAAAAGACTCTGATAATGAAAATCAATAAGACATGAAAAAATTAGAGATCCAGTAACAATTTTAACGGTACGCGCATTCCCGCTATTTTACAGGCCTGCTGCCCGTAACCATAGGGGAACATATTGTAAACATATTTTCTTGTGGCTTTTTCTTTGCCATGTTTTTTTCGAAGCGCCTGCAACAAACGACGATGCTCTGGAATGCATTGATTGGTTTCAAAGTGATCTCTAACAAACATGACCACTTCCCACACGTCTTCATTCAACTCTATACCTTCTTTATCCGCTATCACCTGTGCAACATCTCTGCTCCAGTCTGAGGGTTCAAGCAAATACCCCTCATGATCAATCTGTATGGTTTGCTCGTTAACTTCAAGCACATCGTTTAACATTACTCTCTCCTTGCACATTCATTTGGATACTCAACCAACGGTTGATAAAGCCCGCCACCTCATCAGCAGCGTTTAAATTAAGTAAAGGTAACTCACCTGTCTTTATTTTCTCATCCGATGCGACAGCAATAACAGAGTCATCATCTGGATAAATAAGCGGCTTACCCGTTTTTGGTCGATGCAATTCAATTTTCGGAAAAGGCAAATGCCTATAACCTTCAACAAGAATTAAATCGGTATTTTTCAAATCCAGCTGGCTAATTAAATCATTCAGCTCTGGCTCTACCTGAATTTCATATTCCGTAATCAACGCGCTTCTTACTGCGGATGAAACTAGCACCTGCCCGGCACCCGCTTTACGCAATTCAAAACTATCTTTTCCAGGTTTATCAATATCAAAGTCATGGTGTGCATGTTTTATCATCGCCACACGTAAACCCTGCAACTTCATTAGTGGCAACAACTTAACCAGCAAACTGGTTTTACCCGTCCCCGAATAAGCTGAAAAACCTAGCACTGGTTTTGGAAATACCATACTTTCCTTATCAGTCGTACCTGTAATCTCTGTACTACACTTTGCCATGAAATATCATCCTCCCTATATAACCCGAACGTAATAAATAACCATATATCTGATGCTCATAATCTTCTCTAATACCTCTACTCAAAATACCCCATGAGATATACATTGCTGGTAGCAACAACAGCAAAACTATCCAGATAGACGCATCAGGTATTGAGTACGCTGCTAATGCTAATAGGTACAATGGCCAGCTGAATAACAATCCGCGCGATACGTGCTTAACCACCAGTACAACGAAAGCAACTCGACGACTAAACTTTTGTTTGCTGGAGTTGTAGACCGCTAGAAAAATACCTCGTTCCAATTCATTTTTTATTTCGGATAAATGTTTCGACTTTGCAACCGACATAATTCTAATGCTTAGCGATTGATTACTAATGTAACTCAGGCAACACACCAACCTGAGGCATATTCGCAAGACCTGTCTCACGCGCATGTTCCTGAAAAGTTTTGTTGCGCCAAAAGAATGCACCTGGCATGGTTGTTGGCATAACCAGTGCGTAAAACAGGGCGCGTCCAATAATGGACGATAATACAATTATCACCGCCGCGGACAACAATAAAAATAATGCCGCCGCCCCATCAAAGTCCATGAAAAATATCACAGCAATCAAAAACAACCCGGCAAGCAAGCCGACATTTCTTGCAATGTATGTTTTTCCAAATTTTGTTTTTTGCTCAAAATGTGCGGCAGCACCTTCACCACCTTGCCGTGTTAGATCCCTTCGGTGAAAGTACAATCCAATAATTTCCATTAACAAACCAATAAAAACAATCGCTGCTGTAGCAGGTAGGACATGTGCCCACGATTCTCCATTCACGACCCGGATAGCTCCATAAACCAGTGCCAGCAATAACGGCCCTAGCGATAAAACGCTACCATAGAAACTGGTAAAGACTTGCCAGTGATCCCAGAATGGTCTGGCAGGAATACGATAAATTTTATGCATGAAAAATATCGCAGCTAAGCCCGATATAACGGCACCCCAACCTGTGATTGAGACAAAGGTTTGTAATAATGATTCTGGCAACCAGAAAAATAATTGTGGCAATCCTGTCAGTAAAGTAAAGGCACCAATGAAATTATAAAATACCGCTATACCTGCAACCTCTCGGCTTACAGGAGAATATTTTAAATTATTGAAAGCACGATAAAATCGATGCGGCTTGCCAAGATGCATTGTAGACAGCACTAAGGCTAGCGTTTGTATTCCAATTAAACCAAATAAAAACATTGGCCATGCGACTGGATTTTTTTCTGGCGACAACATTTCAAGGCCAAACATTGGGCCAATAAACAATAAAATAAACGCGCCGACTACCGCTTGTGAAATCAAAGTAAAAACAACCAACGGATTTTCGCG
>JAJRUF010000223.1 GCA_024277935.1 Gammaproteobacteria bacterium | reverse complement strand
AGTCTCTACAAAACTGGCGATTTATATTGGCTTGAGTTCTAAGGGGTATTATCGGCTGGCGAAAACCAAAGCTGTGTAAATAGGTCTCAATAATGACTGGCTAAAAGCACAAGGGTTAGTGTCTGTTAAAGAACAGTGGGTGAAGTTCCATTATCCAAATGGCTAATGAACCGCCGTATGCGGACTCGCTTGTACAGTGGTGTGGGGAGAGCTGGAGAGTAACCAGCTCTTACCCGGTTATAACTCAGTATTTATGTAAAGCTAAGGTTTTTAAAGACCTCTTTCTCCTATAATTTTAGCCAGCTTTAGCAACTTCATCTCTTAGTATAGGTTAATAATTCATTTGTATTCATATTTGTACCTACATTATTTTTTTGTTATAACTGATGTCCATGAAGTTCTTTAAAAACCGATTCAGGATTTGAATGCACTAGCTTCAATAATACTTTTGCTGGGCCTGTTGGGTGACGGTGACCTTGTTCCCAGTTTTGTAATGTTCTAACACTCACACCAATTAACGCTGAAAATTTTGATTGTGAAAAACCAACTTGGTCTCTAATTGCTTTTACATCAGGTTCAGCAAAATTGAATTTTCTGGATGGAAGTCTTTCACCTCTCATAATTTCACCAGCCTCTTCAACGCTACCAAGTAATTCATTAAACATTTCATTATTCATTTTGTAAAGTTATAACGCCTAGCTCACCGGCAATATAAAGAGACACGTTTTTGCAGCTTTTTAGCAAAATTAAGTGTCCGTTTAAATTGTCCGCGTGGAGCTATTTGTTCGCTCAATTTTAATACGCGAACAATTCTTGCAGAGCATTACATAACTCAATTTGAGTGCTTTCATCTATTGATCCTAATTTTTTTATGAACCGTGTTTTATCAACTGCCCTGATTTGATCTAAAAGTATTAGGCTATTTTTGTTTTTAAATTTACATTTGATTCTGCATGGGAAATCAAAACCTTTAGTGGTCATTGGGGCTACTAAAACCGTTGATAATGCTGCCATTTCATTCGGAGAAATGACAACACAAGGTCTTGTTTTATTTATTTCTTTGCCTTTAGTTGGGTTTAAGCTAATAAGCCAAACCTGAAACCGGATGATGGATGTCATTACCACTCCAAGTCATCATCATCGGATGATAGTGGGGCATCTAGCCATTCATTGTCTATTGTTTCTGGGCTATTTGTTGCAAGGATTGTTTCTATGGTTTTTTTCCAATTTTCTCTTGGTTTTTTGCTTGGAGTAACCAGAATCCCTTTATTTACAACCTGTATATCAAGCTCTTTTCCCTCAAGATGGGCCTGCTGTATAATTGCTTTAGGTATTCTGATTCCTTGAGAATTACCGATTTTAACTAAATGCGCCATAATAAAACCTTATTAATAAATGAGCCATTAAGTAATTATAATGTAATTACGTCGAATTGCAATAGCATGGTTATTTTGATGTTTTTCAAGAGCTAACGCCAAATTCAGTGGCCGCTGGCAGATATATGATGAACTCTGCAAACATACTAAACTATGATATAAAATGACCCTTGAAAGAAAAATGCGCTGCCAGCGGTCGACTGGAATTTTTTGGGTACGCCCAGCATGGGTGCCGTGAACTAATGAGGTGCAAGTCCTCTGTAGGAGAACCTACCTTACTCATGTATTTGAGTAAGTATAACTACTAGCCGACGGTAATTGCAACACCGCGAGGTGTTGTGAGAAGGAAGCCCGAGCGCAAAACAGCAAGCCTACGAACAGAAATGTCATATAAGGCCGAGTCTCAGGGATGAGTTAGCCCAAGATAACAAAACCCACGGGTTCGAGAGATACGGTAAATGGCAAGGTTGTGCAGGGAAAGTTCACGCTCTTATCTGGGGAGATCTATTTAGCTTGCGATGCAAGTTGTTGTTTAAAATGTCAGTGGGCAACTGCATTAAATGTCTTGGCGACCTGATGGCTATTCATTGGTGATCTAGCGAATTCTAATAGCAACGCAATAATTGCACATAGCGTCTACAGGGGTAACCTTGCCGATGATTAAACAGAAGTCAGCAGACGGCATAGTAGCCAAATGCCCCGTGTAATGGCGGGGGCAGGGTGAAGGCCTGAACATTAGATGAGGAGCAGCCAGATCAACCTTTGGCTTATGTCAGGCGGTAGATGACTTGGTAGCGAGCCTCAAACAGTAACCCATATTATTAACTTTAATCATGTTATTTGAACAAGTTGTTACGTTCCTGCTTATAAGGATTAACAAGCTAAAATATTCCATAGTCTTTTAGGGTTTAATATCCCCCATCCTCCAAAATAAACCGAAAAAAAGGGCGAAATCATCAATAATTAGTGTTTCCAAAACCCTAATTCAAAGAAATCGCCCATGCGTCTTATATTATCAGGAATATTATCCCTGAGCCAACACCTTAGCACTTAACTTCAGTCACCTGAACTTTACCGTCCAGCCAGCTGTTCCTATTGTCAGAACACCAGAATTTGGGGGTCAGGGTATTATTACCGTAAGCCTGACCGATTGAATCCAAGCGATATGGCACTCAATGATATTCCCATTCCTCGCTTTCAATGTGCCTCCTGTCTTCGAACTTTTTCAACGTTACCTGAATGCATTTCCCCCAGACGCTGGTATCCGTGGTTTTTTCAACACGTTTGCCTGTATTTAAAGCTAAAAGGTT
>JAJRUF010000222.1 GCA_024277935.1 Gammaproteobacteria bacterium | reverse complement strand
GTATTCTTAAATTTAACCGTGAACACTGGAGTGTTGAAAGCCATCATTACAGACTTGATTGGAATTGAAACGAAGACCGTTGCAACATATCAAAAGGGCACAGAGCTGAAAATATCACATGCCTGAGAAGGTTACCACAGGATTACACAAGCAATGGGGAAAGAGAGTGTTGCCTCAGCCATCCGAAAATCAGCCCGCAATGTACGAATGGTGTTTGATTACCTGAGAATGACTAAAAACTCAAAAAGTGCATAATCTAACCTTCAAAGTAAGTTTTTAGAGCGGTTTCACCGTGGCTTTAAAAATATCTAAATTTGAATGCAGGGCACATTTTGATATAATGGAATGTTATTAAGCTTTCAAGATTTATTAATATGCAAACAACGATGCTTAAAGCAAAGTTACATCGAGCGACAGTTACCCATTCAGAACTGGGTTATGAAGGATCTTGTGCGATTGATGGCAATATTCTAGATTTTTCTGGAATTAGAGAATACGAGCAAATTCAGATTTATAATATTAATACGGGAGGGCGTTTCACAACTTATGCCATAAGGGCAGAAGAGGGGTCGGGGGTTTTCTCAGTCAATGGCGCTGCAGCACGTCTTGCCTGTGAGGGCGATTTAATTATTGTTTGTGCCTTTGCCGCATTTGATGAGAAAGAGTTGGAAAAATTTAAGCCTACGCTGGTTTATTTTGATGAAGACAATAAGATCACACATTCTAGTCATGTTATCCCCGTTCAGGCTGCTTAGTTTTTTAAGTCTTCTCACTACCCAAAAAAGTCACGTAGTTTTATGTGGCTTTTTGCCTAATTTATAATCTCTACCTGCGCCCTTTCAAATTTTTTTAGCTGTATTATGTTTCAGATACTTCAATTTCATTATGCTTTTCTGTCAAAGTAATACTTTGTTCTACAGTAGCTAAAAGTTTTTGAATCCCTATTCTTCTTTTTGTATTGATTAATAAAGGTGACCTTATTGAGCCTTTTATTGTTGGCTGGTTAGAGGTTTCATCTTTATGAAGAATAAGCAAAATTAATAAATCATCAATAGAATCAATCTCTAAAACACCCTCTTCTTCGTCAGTTAGCAAAAAATTATAATTAATATAAAAATGAGCGGGGTGAGCCACAGAAAATGCAATATTTTCATTACTTAAAGACTGTAAAGAATAAACTATCTTGTTATCATCTAAATGAAATAGCTGAAACTCAGTTTCGTCTTCAAAGCCAGGAATACCATTAGGAAAAGTAATACTTGAATTAGAGTCTGGTTGCTGTGTGCCAAAAGCCTTAGATTTGATTTCCATACAGTAATTTAAAGGTTAATTTGTTATTAAAGGGTAATATTGAATATATAGCATAAAAAAATATTTGCAAGAAACGCTAGGTTTTATTCTTGTTCTTGCGGGGCTAAAGCCTCCCTTACCGAGGCGGGCTGAAAGTGCCACCATTACATTAAGAAACAAATAGTGTTTTGTAAGAGCGGCTAAAGCCGCTCTTACGTGGATACAAAATTGCAAAACCTCTTAACGTAATTGCAGTGTTCTCAACCTTCTCAGGTACAAAATGGGAGGGTGAAAAGTATTATTACCTTAACAATAACAAAGGTTTTTTTGTATTTATCAACATTTTATGGGTAAAACTACCCAACAACATATCGCGTAAGCGGGTATGGCTAAAAGCACCCATTATGGTTAGGTCGATATTATGTTCTTGCTGATAAGCACACAATGCTAAATCTACTTTTCCTGTTAATGTTATAGAAATAACAATAATATTTTTTGCAGACTGCAGTTTCCTTGTTGCTTGTTCAAGTAAATTTATTGCAGTTTCTTCATTTTTATTAACGCAAACCAAATGACAGGTTAGCCCTTTATATAAAGGGCTTGATACAACCATTTCAACAGCTTTATTGGCAGCTTCACTGCCATCGTAGGCAATCATAATGCGCTCAGGCGTGGTAAAGCTATCGTTAACAATTAAAATAGGACGGTGAAGGGATCGAATAACGGCCTCAAGTTTTGCGCCAATTTCATTATCTTTGTTTTCATGAACTTGTCCCCTTAAGCCTAACACTAAAACACGGGTACTTTGTTCTAGGTCAATAACTGCCTCAATCAGGTCACCGTGCCTTTGGGTTGTAGAGGGGTAGACTGCCCCTGTCTTTTCAATATGAGTTTTTGCAGCGTGCAGGATTGATTTGCCTTGTTGTATTTTTAACTTACTTTTCTGTTGTTCAAGAGCGACTATTTCATCCCTTAGATGTTCTTGAGCACCCAAACCAATATTACCAGAAAGATCTTTTGAATCAGCTGTTTCATGGTGATGGTTTAAAGTGTGCAGCAGTTGTAATGGCGCATCTACCTTTTTAGCAATCCAGACCGCATAGTCGCAAACAGCTTCGGTAAGTGCTGCGCCATCAACGCAGGCAAGAACCTGTAGTTTTTGAGTATTCATTAGTGACCTCCCATTACTTTTTCGATTTCTTCTGGATTATCATGTACGCCAAAACGGTCAATGATTGTTGCACTTGCTTCATTGAGTCCAATTAACTCAACTTCAGCACCTTCTCTACGGAATTTTAAAACAACCTTATCTAATGCTGATACCGCAGAAATATCCCAAAAATGAGCATGTGTTAAATCTATTGTGACATTATCAACAGCCTCTTTAAAGTCAAAACTGGCTACAAACCGATCTGCAGAATTAAAGAATACCTGCCCATGGACATGGTATATGCGAGTTTCAGTTTCTTCATTCATCACTGAGCCAACATACATAAAATGACTGATCCTATTGGCAAAAAACAAAGAGGCAAAGAGTACGCCCACAAAAACACCTAAAGCTAAGTTATGAGACCAAACAACAACACTAACCGTTGCTAACATAATAATATTGGCTGATAAGGGGTACTCTTTTATATGAATAATTGATTCCCAACTAAAAGTTCCTATTGAGACCATAATCATGACAGCAACTAAAGCTGCCATTGGAATTTGTTTTATCCACTGATCTAAAAAGACCACCATAATAAGCAGAAACACACCAGCAACCATAGTAGATAAACGTCCACGACCACCTGATTTAACGTTAATCATAGATTGGCCTATCATTGCACATCCAGCCATACCACCAAGGAGACCTGCACCAATATTAGCAATACCTTGACCTTTACATTCACGGTTCTTATCGCTTGTGGTGTCAGTTAAGTCATCAATAATGGTTGCAGTCATTAATGATTCTAATAAACCTACTACCGCTAAAGGAATTGAATAAGGTAATATAATTTTTAATGTTTCCCAGCTTAGGGGAACTTCAGGCCAAAGAAAAATAGGTAATGTATCGGGCAACTCTCCCATATCACCTACCGTACGAATATCGAGGTTTAGGTACATGGCAACGCCAGTTAAAACTACGATACAAACCAGAGGGGAAGGAAGTATTTTTCCAATAACAGGAACATAGGGGAATAAATAAATAAAACCAAGGCCGGCGACAGTCATGGCATATACTTCCCAAGTCACATTGGTGAGTTCGGGTAATTGAGCCATAAAAATTAAAATGGCAAGAGCATTAACAAAACCTGTAACGACTGAGCGAGAAACAAAGCTCATCAAACTACCCAGTTTTAAATATCCTGCAATAATTTGTATTACACCAGTTAGAAGTGTTGCGGCTAATAAATACTGTAAGCCATGATCTTTAACTAAAGTAACCATCAGCAAGGCCATAGCACCTGTTGCTGCCGAGATCATCCCGGGGCGGCCACCGATAATGGCAGTGATAAAGGCTATACAAAAAGAGGCGTATAAACCTACTTTGGGGTCAACTCCAGCGATAATAGAAAAGGCTATAGCTTCGGGAATTAAAGCTAGTGCAACAACAGTTCCCGCCAGTATGTCGCCGCGAATGTTGCCTAGCCAGTCTTGTTTTTTTGATAATAACAGCATGTATCTCCTAAGGGTAAAGGGCGATGTCGTCGTATGAGTGCCTGAAATAAGGTAACCGGTTAAAATAACAGTAAATGCTCTTAAAGACAAGAGGTAACTTTTTCTGGGTTTTTTAGGTATAAATCATATGTGAATTATACTTCGCACAGTCGTGACCGCTCGAAGTATGGGTTGATAAATAAACCTAGCTTTCGAAATAAGGCTTTTTCATTATTTATTCTGCCTTGGCTTATGGCTATTGAAAGAAGAGAACCGTCGGGCTCCATCTTCTCAGACAGGTTGATCATTCATGCTGGTGTAACGAGGCTGAAGTTTATGGCTAATCAAGAAGATATTTCACAATTATATAAATTATATGGACAAATAACAGATTTCATCTATATTTTCAGTACTAAAGTTTAAAAAAATAAAAACCATGGCAACTGCACATTCTGACTTACAATTTGGTGGCTTAGTAAAATGTCTTATTGATAAAGATATTCTTACTGCGGAAGATGCTAGCAAACATAATGAGCAAGCTAAAAAAAAGAAAGTCCCCATTATTAGCTACTTGGTTTCGAATAAGTTAGTTGATAGTAATACAATAGCCTCTGTTGCCTCTGTTGAATTTGGGGTTCCTTATTTTGACCTTAACTCCATCGGCACAGAGACATTACCTACCCACCTGGTTAGCGAAAAACTAATTCGCCAGCACCATGCCTTACCGCTGTTTAAAAGAGGTACTCGCTTATTTATAGCACTTTCTGATCCAACAAACTTTCAAGCACTTGATGAAATAAAATTTCATACACGTCTCAATACTGAAACCATCCTTGTTGAAGAAGATAAATTAGTTTCCATTATAGATTCCGCTCTTGAAGCAGCAGATACCTCAATGACGGATATGCTGGATGAAGATCTTGATAATTTGGAAATATCTGGCGGCGATGAAGCCCCCGCACAGGATGACAATGACTCTGATATTGATGATGCCCCCATCGTAAGGTATGTTAATAAAATATTACTTGATTCCATAAAAAAAGGAGTTTCAGATATCCACTTAGAACCTTACGAAAAAACCTTTCGAATTCGTTTTAGAGCTGATGGTATCTTATATGAAGCGGCCAGCCCACCGGCTAATATCTCGCACCGCATCATCTCTCGTATAAAAGTTATGTCTAAAATGGATATTGCTGAACGACGCGTCCCTCAAGATGGCCGCATAAAAATGCACTTATCAAAAAACAGGGCAATTGATTTTCGGGTAAATACTTGCCCAACATTATTTGGTGAAAAAGTTGTCTTACGAATTTTAGACCCGACCAGTGCTCAAATTGGTATTGAAAAATTAGGTTTTGAACCTGAACAACAAGAACTCTTTATGAAGGCTATCCACCGTCCTTATGGCATGGTGTTAGTGACAGGGCCTACAGGAAGCGGTAAAACAGTCTCGCTTTATACTGGCTTAAATATCTTAAACAAAATCGAAAGAAATATTTCAACCGCTGAAGACCCTGTTGAAATTACAGTAGAGGGTATTAATCAGGTTAATATGAATGTTAAAGCGGGTTTAACATTCGCTACTGCACTTAAAGCCTTCCTAAGGCAAGATCCTGACATCATCATGGTAGGAGAGATTCGCGACCTGGAAACTGCTGGTATCGCAGTGAAAGCGGCACAAACAGGTCATTTAGTGTTATCAACCTTACACACCAATGATGCTCCCCAAACAATCAACCGTTTAGTTCAAATGGGGATAGAACCTTTTAATATTGTTTCTGCCGTTAACTTAATTATGGCTCAGCGCTTGGGGCGACGGTTATGTGAGCATTGTAAAAAACCAGCAGATTACCCAGATAAAATTTATCTTGATGCCGGGTTTAAACAAGAAGAGCTTAGCGACTTAGAAGTATTTATGCCCGTTGGTTGTGAACACTGTAAAGAAGGCTATAAAGGTAGGGTTGGTATTTATCAAGTCATGCCAATTAGTGAGAATATGCGAGCACTTATTTTAAGGGGTGGTAACGCTATGGAAATGGCCGAACTATCAAAAAGTGAAGGTATAAATGACTTACGCGCATCAGGCTTAGAAAAAATTCGACAAGGTATTACCAGTCTTGAAGAAATCGATAGAATTACAGAGGAATAATAATGGCGGCCGAACTAGAACAAATTGATTTTATCTGGGAAGGAAAAGATAAATCGGGCAATAAAACAGGTGGACAGCTCAGTGCTAAAAGTGAAACTATTGCTCGTGCAGACCTACGCCGAATGGGCATCCGCGTCACAAAAATAAAGAAAAAGCCAAAGCCTTTATTTGGTAAAAAAGTACAAAAAATATTACCTTCAGATATAGCCGTTTTTGCTCGGCAACTTGCCACGATGCTAGATGCGGGTGTCCCCTTAGTACAATCTTTTGATATTATCGGAAAAGGTCATAAAAACCCAAGTATGGCAGATATGCTACTTTCCATTAAAACAGAGATTGAGGGAGGAGATACCTTAGCCGAAGCGTTGAAAAAGAACCCTCTTTATTTTGATGATTTATTTTGTAGCTTAGTCGAAGCAGGGGAGCAAGCAGGAGTACTTGAAGGTTTACTAGATAAAATAGCCACTTATAAAGAAAAATCCGAATCTATCAAGAAAAAAGTAAAAAAAGCCCTAACCTACCCCATTGCAGTCATAGCAGTCGCCTTTATCGTCACTGCCATTCTACTTATTTTTGTAGTTCCTGTTTTTGAAGACTTGTTCAAAAGCTTTGGTGCAGATTTACCCGCTTTTACTAAATGGGTTATTGCCTTATCTGAGTGGGCTCAAGAATGGTGGTGGGCTGTTATAGGCAGTATTTTTGCCGCTATTAAAACATTCTCTTATTTTAAAAACCGCTCTGCCACCTTTAGACATTTTATTGATAAATCTCTCCTCAAACTTCCGATTATTGGAGATATTCTCAATCAATCCGCACTTGCACGTTTTGCCAGAACATTAGCAACCATGTCTGCTGCTGGCGTTCCTTTGGTGGAAGCTCTCGAGTCAGTTGCCGGAGCCTGTGGTAACATTGTTTATTATGAAGCTGTTTTAAAAATACGAGATGATGTTGCCACTGGCCAGCGACTTCAATTTTCAATGCAACAAACCAATATATTCCCTCATCTGGTTATCCAAATGGTGGCCATTGGCGAGGAATCAGGAAAAATAGATAGTATGCTTGATAAAGTAGCTGATTTTTATGAGGAAGAGGTCGACAATCTAGTAGATAACTTAAGCAGCTTAATGGAACCTTT
This sequence comes from Gammaproteobacteria bacterium, assembly GCA_024277935.1. Lineage (GTDB taxonomy): Bacteria > Pseudomonadota > Gammaproteobacteria > Methylococcales > Methylomonadaceae > QPIN01. The sequence goes on along the minus strand of JAJRUF010000222.1, from coordinate 2,800 downwards.
TATTATGGTAATATTAGGTGTCTTAGTAGGTGGTTTAATTGTTGCTATGTACTTACCTATCTTTAAACTTGGAGCGGCGGTCGGTTAAAACTAAAAACCCTTTCTTATTTATTTTTACAGATTATTTTATTTATTCGATCTAATTGAAAACAGAAATGCTTAAAATCATAATGACTATCTGGAATATATACTAAAGACAAAAGTGTTGACTACAAATGAAACAAGTAACATATTATATACAGGGAATTTAAAATAAAAACTTATGATAACAATAACTAATAAGGAAATAGACAAAACTGTTTCTGCTACTTGCCGGTCAAGGCGAGTGGTGCTTTGGTACGCTCTTCTCCTTTTTTAGGTCGCCCCCGTTTTTTGCCACTTTTTTTATTATCTCTTTTTTGAACGGTTTTTCACGCACATCTATGGCGGTAGGGTCTCATGTACACGCTCGGACAGTTGTGATTAAGTTGTTCTTTTTTTAGCCTGTTTTGCTAAGAATATTCTTCGGTTTTATTGGTTTTGCAAGAGGCTCTTTATAATAAATAACCGGAGAATTGAACCATTCTATTAATGCGGGGGTTGATTTTCGCATAAGTTTTAATGCTTTCTTTTTCTTCAAGAAATTTTAAATTTTCTATAATTTTTTCATGTATTAAATTTCCTCAGTAATTCACCCGCTTCTTAGTCAATAATAGATACGTAACCCATTACCAACGTAAGCATTCCGTTAATAAATTTATCATTTTCTGCACCTGAAAGTGTGTTGATTTGTTTTATAATCTTATTGATCCACTATTTACAAATAGTAGATATTGAAATATCTATAATTATATATATAATGCATTTATGGATAAAATAATGTCTTTTAATGATTGGCTTCCTGTTGAAGCAAAAAAAACTTTGGCTAAACAAGCCAAGGAAACGCGTTTGGCACGAGGCTGGAAACGCGAAACACTTTCCAAACATACTGGTATTCCTGTTTCAACTATTAAGCGTTATGAAACAACAGGTGACATTTCATTAAAGCAGTTTTTAAAACTAGCCTTTATCCTTGGTGACCTCAATATATTAAAAGAAGTTTTTAAACCAGAAGAACCGTTCTATTCATCCATAGAGGAGATGGCGAAAATGGCTGTCAAGCCTAAACCGAAAAGGAAACGAGGTTCACAATGATTAATGTCTATCTCTTATTGGAAGGTAAAAAACACAAAGTTGGTAAACTTTTAAAGACTGATAATGGCGTTTTTTTTCAATACGACAAACCTTTTTTAAAATTAGGTTTACCATTGTCACCGTTTAACTTACCTTTAAATAATCAAGTATTTAAAGCGCCTGATGAACCTTTCAATCAATTACATGGTTTATTTGCAGACTCCCTGCCTGATGGTTGGGGGTTGTTATTGATGGATCGGTATTTGAGACAAAAAGGGATTAATATCAGTTCAGTGACTGCATTAGATAGGCTGCTATATGTTGGCTCTACTGCAATGGGGGCTTTAATTTATGAACCCGATTTATCTGAACAAAATACTGAAACAAAACTTGATGTCTCTGCTCTCAGTCAAGAAGCGGAAAAAGTATATGCAGGTTCTACCGATGATGTTTTGCCAGAATTACTAAAAGTAGGAACGTCACCAGGTGGGGCAAGACCTAAGATTATTGTGGGCATGCAAGGGGATCAAGTTATTGCTGGTGAGCATGATCTGCCACAAGGTTATGAAGCGTGGTTAATTAAATTTCATACAAATATACAGCCTCACAGTGAGGAAGGGTTGATTGAAGAGGCATACTCTCAGTTACTAAAAAAATCTTCGGTTAACATGCCTGAAACAAAGCTGTTAAATGTAAATGATAAACAGTTTTTTGCAGTAAAACGGTTTGATCGTTTTGATAATAAACGGTTGCACGTTCATAGCCTTGCGGGACTTATTCATGCGAACTTCAGGGTATTAGATTTTGATTATGAAAAATTTCTAAAAATAACATCGCTGTTAACCAAAAAAGATAGTGATGTCGAGCAAGCATTTCGCCAAATGGTTTTTAATATATTAGCTGTTAATTGTGATGATCATACTAAAAACTTTTCGTTTATCATGAACTATAAGGGTGAATGGCGGTTGTCACCCGCTTATGATGTGACTTTTAATGTGGGCAGAAACCATGAGCAGTCCATGTCTATTGCTGGTTTTGGAAAAAACATTCCAGAAAGAACTTTTTATGAATTAGGCGAAATTTTTGAATTGGATGATGCGCAAGTAAAACAAATTTTTGTTGAAACCTGTGACTCTTTATCTCACTGGCACACGACGGCTAAGTCACTTGGTGTTTGCAATTCAACCATTCAAGACATTCAAAAAGAAATAGATAGGCAATTTAATCAATATCGTTCATTAATTATTTCGACTCCGAAACCTTATTGATATTTACCGCCAGCGAGGTATTGATGATGCATTTCACTTTCCATTGGTTGTATCAAAAGAGACAGGCCTACTTTTTTTATTAGCTTGTAATTTTTTATATCAACAGTATGAACTAATGACACCAAGCAAAGAAGTTCCAACAATACAAACACTCAGAGACCATGCTGACAAACTAGCTCATCTGTTAAATTTTTTTATCAGAGCCTCTTGCAAAACCAATAAAACCGAAGAATATTCTTAGCAAGATGAGCTAAAAAAGAAGAACTTACTCATAAATGGTAAAATAGGAAGCCTAAAAACAATCTAAAAGTACCAATAAATGAGTAAGTTAAACGATACATTAGCACAAACTTGGCTTAATATTCAAACATCATTGTTTC
>JAJRUF010000221.1 GCA_024277935.1 Gammaproteobacteria bacterium | reverse complement strand
TTTATTATGGCTTTAGTGCAAGAAGATATTGAGACAATTCAGAGTATCGTTGATAAAGCCATTAAAAATATGCCTGAGCTTAAAAATGCAAATGTTCGGTATGAAATTGATTTGCGAGAAAGAACCATTAGAGTTGAGGAAGAATTAAAGCATCAGCGAGAATTAATGTTGGAGGGTTTTAAGCAAATGGACAAACGTTTTGAAACGATGCAACTGGAAATGAATAAGCGTTTTGAGCAAGTTGATAAACGTTTTGAGCAGTTTGAGCGACGTTTTGACCGGTTTATGTTTTGGTCTTTAGGTATTACGGTATCATGTGCAGTCTTTGTTGTTAATTATTTAAAGTGACGGGTAAGAAAAATTAAATATACATATAAGGCATATAAGGGGTCGGAGTGAATTTGCATATGTTGTTTATTTTATTTTTTGTTATAATCAAAGTTTGCTTGAATTAGAGGGTGGATGGTTATGAATAAAACAAAGGTTGACGATATGTTAATCGAGATGATCACGCCTAAAGTTAAAGAGATAGAAGAAAAGTTTGGTAATGGAGAAGGTTTAACTCAGGATGATATTAATACGCTTTTATTAAAGTCACAATATAACCATATAAACCATCTTGATAAAAAACTTGATGAGGTTACACTGGATGTTGCTAGTTTGAAAGGTGAGTTTAATGATTTAAAGAGCGAGTTTAATGGGTTAAAGGGCGAGTTTAATGGGTTAAAAGGTGAGTTTGAAGTTTTGAAGGTAAGTATTGAGCATACAATACAGAAGTCTCTGAATAGAAATATGGTTATGTTATTTGGCATGATGGGTTTCTTTTTAACCTTATCAAAAATTATTGATAAATTCTCTTAGGGGGGGAGTAGAGATATAAGGAGGTGGAGTGAATTTAAACCGCTGTTCATGAAAGCTGAAGTTTCCCAGAAATTCATCAAGCCACCATGCGTAATAGCGTGGCGACGAGAGAATTAACTGGGGAGTTGCTAGGTTTGGGGCAAAGCCTACTAAAATCTGGGTCCAATCCTGCTTCCGCAATAATACGCCGAACATCTGAGAAGGCAAAACTTGTCCGTCCTTTCACTTTATGTCTGCGTTCAGGGTTAGTCTTTAATTGGTCTGCATAAATCCAAGTGATCGTTGTTGCCATCATGCAGAAGTTCAAATGATTGGTGACCGATTGAGCTGTACGGCACTGACTTTTCTGACGCCCCATATCCTGCTTTAATTCCTTGAAGCCAGATTCTATCTTCCAACGCGCACCATAAAATTCAATCATCTGGATTACCGTTAACTTCAAGTCAGTAGAAAATAAAGCAATCCATTGTGTCCGACGAAAAACCCAAACAACACGGATTGGACATTTCAAGCTCTTCGACATAACAACACGATCATAAGCGCGAGTGGTACGCTACTTACCATAGAGATTAACAGGATACTCAACTGCTTCTGCCTGAAAGGTGCTGGCCATTTCCGTTGCCGAACCCAGCCGTTGGCCGTATTTTTTACGCCGTCCGCGTTGCCCTGACTTACGTGGCTCTGGAAAATCATACAATATATTATTGCAGCGTAAACGCGATAGTATATCAAAACATTCACCTAACACGTTACGGACTGGCTTTAACAAACCGGCATTGCCAAACCAGCTATCGGTTACGGCAAGGATGGGGTGTTCTGAAAAATACCCACCTATTTCAATTATCATGTCTGCGGCTTGCGAAAGCTTGGTTTTAAAAGGCAGTATTTTTCCTTTCATCTTCGCTCTATCGGATTTAGCCTCAATCGTTTTCTTGGGCAAGTAGAAACGAAAATCTAAAAACAAACAAGCCCAGCGTGTATGTACGCGTTTCAGCAGTCCCACCGAAACAATATTTTGTGCCCACGGGTAGTCGCTTTGGTTAGCTTTCGCGGCATGATCAAAGATTTGTTCACAAGCAAAGATCTTCTTCCCCACTTTTGTATTGATAGAGTCATCAAGTGCAAGCCATAATCTGCCCTCTGTTTCAGGCGAATCAATAAGCCTGTTAATGGCCAAGAGCGTGTAGACAAATAACGATGCACGTTCTTTGCCAAGTTTGGTGTCGGAAGATGAGTTTGCAGGGGAGGGAGAAGATCGCGTAAAATGAACATGAATGAGATCTTTTATTTGTATAATCAATTGCTTAGAACAATGTGTTATACAAGATTTCGAAGCCTATTTCACCAATAAGCTGCTGTTTTAAAAGAAATAAAATGCATTTCAGAAACAAATATTAGATAATGCTAATTTTTTCGAAAATTAGCATTATCTAATATTTGTTTAAATAAAAACTGGGAAACTTCAGTTATAGATCTTCTTTTGATCCTTACTTAATTGTCTTATCAATGATGGCTTCTACTCAAAATAATAAAACTCAATTAGCTCACTTCTTCCCCATTATTTCTTGTTTAAAGCACTATAACAAACAAGACTTTAATGGTGATATTTTTGCAGGTATTATTACCGCTATCTTATTAATCCCTCAAGGTATTGCTTATGCAATGCTAGCAGGCTTACCTGCTCAATTAGGTTTATATGCCAGTATTCTTCCTCCCGCAGTTTATGCTCTCTTGGGAAGTAGTCGTACCTTATCTGTCGGCCCTGTTTCTATTGCTGCCATTATGATAGCTAGCACATTATCGTCAGCTGAAATCATGACTTTTGGGAGTGCGGTTGAAAATGCTATTATTTTAGCCGCTGAAGGAGGCTTAATTTTATTACTAATGGCTTTCTTTAGAATGGGTGGCTTGGTTAATTTTATCAGCCACCCTGTGTTAACGGGTTTTACCAGTGGAGCAGCCATTCTTATTTTATTTAGTCAAGTATCACATTTATTGGGTTTACCCAAAATTCATTGCGCTATTGATTTAGATTGTTATTCCGCTAGCTTTCAACAGCTTAATATCTTTACCCTTGGACTTGGCATGCTTTGCCTCTTTATTTTATTTTTCTTTGGCTCTCCTTTAATAAGCTTTCTTAAGTATCTTAAAGTTAAACAAGCTTATATTACTGCAATCAGTAAATCTTCCCCTTTATTAGTGATAATCATTAGTACCGCGCTAGTGACTATTTACCAATTAGCAGATATACAGCAGGTTGCAGTTGTTGGGAAAATTCAGTCAGGCTTACCGGATATTAGTTTTACATTTATCCATAACTTTCCTCAGTGGAAAGCTTTACTTCCCAGTGCCATATTTATTGCCATTATTGCTTATGTTGAAAGTGTTGCCATCGCTAAAGTAACGGCTAATTTACGCAACCAAAGCATTGACCCAAATCAAGAATTACTGGCGCTAGGTGCAGCAAATCTTGCCAGCTCTATTTCGGGAGGTATGTCTGTTGCTGGTGGCTTTAGCCGTACTATGGTTACTTTTTCAGCGGGGGCTCGTACTCAAATTGCTATGGTCATCGCAGTCATTTTACTCTGTTTTGCAGTCAGCTTTTTTACTCATCAATTTACTTTAATCCCTAAAGCAGCATTGGCCGCTATTATTTTGGTTGCGATTGCACCTTTAATAAAATTCCGTGAAATAATAAGCACTTGGAAGTACGATAAAGCAGATGGCATGGCCGAAGTCGCTACATTATTTGGCGTGCTTATATTAGGTATTGAGGAAGGTATTGCTTTTGGCATTTTAATTACTATTTTGTGTTATTTACGCAGAACTAGTCATCCCCATATTGCTGTAGTTGGGCGTATACCTCATTCCGAACATTTTAGAAATATTAAAAGACACGATGTTGAAACTTGGAAAAACATACTCCTTATTAGGGTTGATGAAAATATTAGCTTTGCCAATATTAGTTATATTATTAACTTTATAGACCAAGAAACACACCATAATAATGAATTAAAACATGTTATCTTAATTTTTTCCTCCGTTAGCCATATTGACAGAACAGCATTTGAAGCATTAGAAAATTTGATTACGTCATTAAAAAAACAATCAATTTTACTGCACTTAACTGAAGTAAAAGGGCCTGTGATGGATAAGTTACTACAGACAGATTTTTTAAACCATTTAAAGCCAGGGAAAGTGTTTTTTCAAACCATTGACGCTGTTAAACAGCTTAAAAAATAGATGTCACCTTCCATAAAAAACTTTACTCCTACTTCTACTCAGCTACTTAAATCAATAAATTTGATTGAAGCCAGTGCAGGTACAGGTAAAACCTATGCTCTTGCGATGCTGGTTTTACGTTTTGTAGTGGAACAGTCACTCGATATTAAACAAATTTTAGTGGTTACTTTTACCAAAGCGGCAACTGAAGAATTAAAAGACCGAATTAGAGCGCGCTTAACAGCGGCGCGCCAAGCGAGTATTGATAAATCATTTATTCCAGATGATCCTACTATAAGGCAGTGGTTAGACTCTTTAGATATAGAGGCTGAACTTATTATTCAACGCCTGAATAGTGCTTTGTTAGATATAGATCAAGCAGGGATTTTTACTATTCATGGTTTTTGCCAACGTATTTTGGCAGAACATGCATTAGAAAGTGGGCAATTATTTGATTCTGAACTAACGGGAGATGTTAGCTTAATTAAACAAGCTTGTTCTGATGATTTTTGGCGCAAACAAATTTATCAACGTTCTACTTGGGAAGCTTCATTATTAACAGCCGAATATTCAACACCTGATCAATTATTGGCCAGTATTGATTTTATTGGCCCTGACCTTATTATCTACCCTGAATTTCAAGATATTGATAAAAAGCTAAGTAATATTAAAAAGTTAGTTGAAAAAAACAAACAAAGTATTCAATCTGCTTTGACCTGTATTGAACAACAGATAACTAAAGGTAAATTTAAAAAAGCTTTTAGCACGGGTTTTCAGGCAACTAGCCAAAACTTAATTCAGTGGATTAATGAAGCAACCAATACCTCACCCGATTTTTCTATTTTAACTCACCAGGGTTTAGTAAATGCATTAAATGGCATCAAATTTAAGAAAAGTAAAGCTAACCCTGTGCCTAGTGAAGAACAAAAAAGTAATTATATTAATAGCTTTAATATTGATACCTCTCTATTTGATAACATCAATAATGAAATAAACAATATAAGTCTTACTCTAAGGCGTGCTTTGCTTGAAACTTTAATAACAGATATTGATAAACGCTTACAACAACTTAATATATTGTCTTTCGATGACTTAATCAGTCGCTTATCAAAAGCGTTACAAGATGAAAAAGGGCTTATCTTACAGCAACAGATTCAACAACGCTTTCAGGCTGCACTTATTGATGAGTTTCAAGATACGGATCAAAACCAATGGTTTATATTTTCCACTTTATTTAACACGCCGAAACATTATTTATATTTAATTGGTGACCCAAAACAAGCTATTTATAAATTTAGGGGGGCCGACATCAATTCTTATTTTACCGCACAAAAGCAAGCTCAACACCACTTTACTCTATCAAGTAATTGGCGTTCACATCCTCAATTAGTTGCAGGGATTAATACCTTGTTTGCAAGGGAACAGCCCTTTTATACTGAAAAACCTGTTTTTAATAAAGTCAAAGCGGCTTTATCATCCCAACAAGGCCAAGTAATTAAAAACGGGCAAACAACAGCCCCTCTTGTTTTATGGCAGTTAAATAATAATGACAATGAGTTTTGGTCTGCGGGCAAAGCTGCAAATGAAATAAAAATAGCGATAGTTAATGAAATTCTTGCCTTATTAAGCTCCGAATTTACCATAGAAATTAATTCTCATCAGGCGGCTATTATTCCAAAAGATATTGCCATCTTGGTCAGATCTAATCCTCAAGCAAAAGATTTTCAGTTAGCTTTAAATAAAGCAGGCATTGCCGCCGTTATTAATAGTAAAGAATCGGTCTTTGCTTCTACCGTAGCAAATGAGTTATTTATATTATTGCAAGCCATCGCGCAACCCACAGACAATCAATTACTTAAACAAGCACTCACTTTAAACTGGTTTAAACTTAGTGGTCAACAGTTATTCAAGGTTTTAAATGATGAAGTTGTGATGGATGGATGGCTATCACGTTTTTTAGATTATCAACAAACCTGGCAAGAAAATGGCTTTATGCTCATGCTGCAACAGTTATTAAGGAATGAAAAAGTATTCGCTCATTTATCCAGCTATGAGCTAGCAGAAAGGCATATTACCAACTTGCAACACTGTATTGAACTGGTTCAACAAGCGGCTATTGATGAACATTTAGGTATTAATAAAACCTTGGACTGGTTGCACAATAGTATTGTTCAAGCCACAGAGAAAGCAACAAGCTCTGATGAGCAACAACTTCGCCTAGAAAGTGATGAAGATGCGGTTAAAATAATTACTATGCACGGTTCTAAGGGGCTTGAATTTCCTATCGTTTTCTGCCCTTTTTTATGGCAACGCGGTAGCCAACTAAAAAAAGAACAAAATGTTATTAAATGCTACGAAAATAATGCCATGATTGCAGATTTAGGCTCTGCCCTTTTTGAGCAACACAGAGAAACTGCGTTAGAAGAAGAATTAGCAGAAGACCTTAGAGTACTCTATGTGGCGGTTACCCGAGCTAAATATAGATGTTACCTGAATTGGGCTGATGTGCGTAGCAAGGATAAAGCAAATGAATCAGCGATGGCGTATTTATTTGGCTTTTCTAGTGATGACTTTACCCAACAGCAACAAAAACTCATAAGCTATAGTGAACAGTACTCCGATACTTTTGAGTACCGAGCAATCGTACTAGAACAAACAATAAACCCACCTTACCAAACTAAACCCAGAGATAAAAAGATGCATGTTATGCATAGGCAAAGATCATTGTATACTGCCTGGCAAATGAGTAGTTACACTGCTTTGTCTTCTCTAAGTCAACACGATACCCCTGAATTGCCTGATGATAAAGCAAGAGAGGAACTTGAGCTTAACAGGGCAGGCACTAATTATTCAGAGCTTCCTCGCGGTGCGCATACAGGGAATGTTATTCATGACTTGCTAGAAAATATTCCCTTTTATATTTTGGCAGATGAAGAAAGTGATATTAGCCAACAACGTGATAAATCCTGCCAACGATATGGCGTTAAAACAGCAAAACCAGAGCAATTTGATTTGCTATTAAAAAACACGGTTAATACGTCCTTATCGCAAGATGATGAATATTTTTCCTTAAAAAACTTGAAAACGTCTGAGTGTTTAAAAGAAATGCCTTTTTATCTTTCGATGCAGACTTTAGAGGCTAGTCAAATTAATACTATTTTAAAACATGACCCATGCTACCAGGCATTATCTAAAAAAACGCTGTGTGGATATTTAACGGGGTTTATTGATTTAATTTGTGAATATAAAGGTCAATATTATGTGCTGGATTATAAATCAAACAGTTTAGACAATTATCAACCAGAAAATCTGCTAGAGGCAATGCGAGAGCATAATTATGGCCTGCAATATTGGGTTTACACATTGGTTTTGCACTTATACTTAAAAAACAGATTATCTGACTATCATTATGAAACCCATATTGGAGGGGTTAAATATTTATTTGTTAGAGGCATGGATGAATCAAAAAATAATAGTGGCGTTTATCAGTATAAACCTGAATTTAGTAAAATTGAGCAATTAGAAAAGCTATTTACGAGCTAAACAGGTTTTTATATTTGGCAACAAATGCCCGTGTTAAAAATTAATTTTATTGTCATAAAACCTCCACTATTAAGAATTAAAATAAAATAGTGTGATATGCCTTATTGCAATAGGCCATATCACCTGTTAAGTATTATTTTGTGGACTATTTTTGTGTTTTTTAAAGCTTTTTAATAGCTGAAAGGCTATACACAGCAAGTTAAATGCCAGCTTAAGCGGCATTTTGTCACGCGTCAAAATGCCACATTTTCAAACTTGATCCTGCTGGGTAAACTAAGTGCAACTCTTGTATGCGCTCTTCTTAAGAGAATTAAGAGTTTATCAAATCCTTCCTCTCGTGCGGTCTTCGGGCCGCATTTTTTTGGAGACACTCATGCAACGTAACTACCAGACAGCTTCTTTCGACTTGCAATGTATTCAAGACCTTGCTCAACAAACTGCTTTTCATGAAGCAGGGCATGCCGCAAGTATCTATTTAGGAAATAAGCAAAAAAAACTCCCTGCTGTATTTTTTCAAATCCAAATTCAGCACTCAGTACAACCAAATACTCTTAGTATTGCAAAAGTTATAGATGGACGCTTAATTCAAAATTTACCGATTGCAGGGCTTGAGAATTTTCAAGACTTATCAAAACTTGAGCAATTAAATTATCAAGCAGCCTATGAAGCCGATGTAATTAATTTACTAGTTGGGCCTTTAGCAGAAGCAAAGTTTGTTTCAATCAGAGATGATGAGCCTTTTAGCTTTAACTTAATTAATACCCATGCTTTAAATTATTACGGAGGCTCTTCCGATGTAAAGCAGGCATATGCTTATTTAGAATATTTCATTCCTTCTAAAGCTGAGCGTGAAGTAAAAATTTTAGAATTATTTTTACAAGCCTTTCAATTTATCGAGAAGCGAGAGAACTGGAAATACATCTTAAATTTAGCACATTATATTTTGGAAAATGAAAACGATATTATTTCTTGTGAGGAAGCGATTGAAGTTTTTGAACAATGCTAAGGAACATGCATGGAATAAGTTTGATAACTTGGGGAGAGAAAGTAGAGGAGAAAGGGTCCTGTCTTACATTTTTCAATCACTCGACTCACTGTTGAATGATGGCATCTAAAATAATTTGCAATTTCACCCACGGTATAACGAATAAGATTGTGATCGCAAAGCGAGCCACAATCTGAACCGTTTGTTGGACAAGCCCTATTTACCCTTTGAGGTGAATTCCGCTATTGCAATAGCTTTTTGCTGAACAGTCCGAATAATGCATTGGGCTTCTATTTTTTAATTCTTTTACCGGAAGCCGATGGATTTTCATTGCGATCATCCATAAAGTCCCTTTTTTTAACCATTATCCCTGTTTTCAGAACAGGCAATCGCCTTTGAACTTGATATTAGGTTTTTAACTGGCGGGTATTAGCCCAAGATGATCAACAAATGGTATAAAATCACGGTCGCTAAAGAGAAGAGGTAAATTATTTTCAATGCAGAAAGTAGCAATTATCACATCATTTGTTTGGCTCTTTTGAAAAATGAGTGGGTAAATTATAATCTACTGAACCTATAAGCTACCCTCACCATTTTTTTATGATAACAGAATTATTTCAACAAGCTCTCCATATTAATGCCCCATGGTTCATCAAATCGGTTGATTTTA
>JAJRUF010000220.1 GCA_024277935.1 Gammaproteobacteria bacterium | reverse complement strand
TTGAGGACTGAAGTCCGCTCTACAGCTTTATAATTATATTTAATAACTCCCTTTAAACCTTATGACTCAAACTTCAGAAATTACTATTATAGGTAGCGGTGCAATCGGCTTATTAACCGCTAGAGAATTTGTTAAAGCCGGCCTTACTGTTACGCTTATTGATAAGTCTCTTTCTGGGCAGGAAGCATCCTGGGCGGGGGGGGGTATTTTGCTTCCTCTTTACCCTTGGCGCCAACCCAAGGCAATTAGTACCTTAGTTGTTGAGAGCAATAGAAACTATGCGGACTTATCAGCCGATTTATTTAGCGCCACCCAAATTGACCCTGAATGGTATAACTGTGGTTTATTAATCTGTAAAAACCCGGATAAGGATTTGGCTGTATCATGGTGTAATATCAATAAAATTCCTTATCAGGAGGCCGACCGTTCTTTTTTTAGCGAATTAAACACTCAAACTATTAATCCATTATGGCTTCCTACCATTGCTCAGGCACGTAATCCACGTTTATTAAAATCTTTAAAAGCCTACTTGCTTGCCGAAGGCGTTACTTTTATAGAAAATTGTGAAGTTATTGATGTCAACATTAACAATGCACAAATTGATACTCTGCTAAGCAATAAAGGGGATATTCAAGTTAAACAATTAATTATTTGTACCGGAGCCTGGACTGGCGAGTTAAGTAAAAAACTTTTACCGGATAGTTTATGCTCACCTGATATTTCACCGGTAAAAGGTCAGATGTTATTATTTGATGCTAAACCGAATACTTTATCGCATATGGTTTTAGATAATGATTATTATTTAATCCCACGCCGCGATGGGAAAATTTTAGCCGGTAGCTCGGTAGAGCATACTGATTTTGATAAAAGCACTTCGCCTGAAGCTAAGGAAAAACTATTTAAAATGGCAACGGAATTATTTCCGGCTTTAAAAGATATTCCAATGGTTAAACATTGGGCCGGTTTACGCCCAGGAACAAAACAAGGGATACCTTATATAGATAATCACCCTGAAATTAAAAATTTAAGTATTAATGCGGGGCATTTTAGAAATGGTTTAGTGATGGGGCCTGCGTCTGCACGTTTAGTATCGGATTTAATTTTAAACAGGAAACCTTGTGTTGATCCTGAGCCGTATAAATTATAATAGCGGATACTGTAGGGCCGACTTTAATCCACTATATAGATTGTTGTTGATATAGCAGACTGAAGTCCGCTCTACAGTACTGTTACTGAATTACGTTTGCTTTAAATAGTGGAAGCTTCTGGCTATTTACTCTTAACAAAAAATATTTTATTCCTTATTCTCGGCAATTGCTTTTGCATTGCTCTATTGACAGCTTAATTTTCTATTATGAACTTATACCCTTTACTTCGCCCTGCTTTATTTTCTCTTGACCCGGAGCTTGCTCATAATGTCACTTTAAAGCTGTTAAAACTAGCTGATATAACGGGGCTTTCGGTTTTAAACCAACCGAGTTCAGGGCATAAACCTGTCACAATAATGGGGCTAGAGTTTAAAAACCCTGTCGGACTAGCTGCTGGGCTGGATAAAAATGGTGATTATATTGATGCTTTGGCCGCTTTGGGCTTTGGTTTTTTAGAAATTGGCACCGTTACCCCCAGAGCTCAGCCTGGAAACCCGAAACCCCGTTTATTTAGATTAGCTGAGCATAAGGCTATTATTAATCGCATGGGCTTTAATAACTTAGGGATTGATCATTTGCTTGAACAGGTAAAACAAGCAAATTATCAAGGTATTTTAGGTATTAATATTGGTAAAAATGCTGATACACCCATTAAAAATGCGACTGATGATTATTTAATCGGTCTGCGTAAAAGCTATGCCTTGGCTAGTTATATTACGCTTAATATTTCTTCCCCCAACACTAAAAACCTGCGCCAGTTACAACAGGGGGAAGAAATCAAGCAATTATTATCAAGCCTTAAAGAAGAGCAGTTGGTTTTACAACAAACTCATAACAAATATACTCCGCTTGTGGTCAAAATTGCCCCTGATTTAGAGGATAGTGAAATCCTGCATATTGCTAAACTTTTATTAGACTTTGACCTTGATGGTGTGATTGCAACGAATACTACTATTTCCAGAGATGCGATTAAAGATCATAAATTTGCTAAAGAAACAGGGGGGTTAAGTGGTGCGCCTGTTAAAGATCAATCAACTTACGTGATTGCTGGTTTATCTGCTGAATTAAATGGCAAGATACCAATTATTGCGGCAGGTGGTATTTTATCTGGACAAGATGCTCAGGATAAACTAACAGCGGGTGCTAGTTTGGTTCAAATCTATAGCGGCTTGATTTACCGTGGGCCACAGTTAATTGAGGATATTTTGCTGAAGGTTTAAAAACAACGCCCTTTCTGTCTCTTTTTCTTCAGCTTCAATATGCTTACTATTTAATTCGTCACTTTTGTTATATTTGATTAAAAGCATCTTTAGGTGCTCCACAAATTGGGCAAGCCCAATCATCAGGCAGATTTACCCAGAGAGTACCTGGTGCATAGCCTCTATCAGGCTCGCCCTTTTCCTCATCATAGATATATTCGCATTCCATACAACGGTATTTTTTAAATTCAGACATAATAAACCCTTAAGAAAATTGATAGTCTAGAACCAAGGCTACAAAAATAGCCAGCCCAAAATAATGACTGTTTAAAAAAGCTTTAAAGCACAAAACCTTATCCCGGTTAAAGATCAATTTTTGTTGATAAATACACAATAAAAATGCGACACCTACACCAGCATAATAAAAACCACCTAACTGCTGCATTTGCCCAATTAATATTAACAAGCCGATAATAATAAGTTGTAATACACCCATTATCTCACGGTCTTTATTACCAAATAAAATCGCAGTTGATTTAACGCCTATTTTTAAATCATCTTCTTTATCAACCATTGCATACATGGTGTCATAAACTAATGCCCAAAGCATCACTGCAAGATACATGACCCAAGCAACTAAAGGAATCTCATTTATCTGCGCGCTAAATGACATGGGTACTGCAAAACCAAAAGCTATGCCTAAAAATGCTTGTGGTAATTGAGTATAGCGTTTCATAAAGGGATAACTTGCCGCTAAAAATGCGGCTACAAATGACAACATAATCGTCATAAAGTTAAGTTGCAGGACTAAGACAAAGGCTGTTAAACATAAAACAGCAAACACAATAAGTGCCTCTTTTGGACTGACTTTTCCTGCTGCTATCGGCCTTTGTTTGGTTCTTTCCACATGAGGGTCAAAATCTCTATCGGCATAATCATTAATCACACAACCTGCTGCTCGCATTAATATCACACCAGAACAAATAATAAATAGTACAAATAAATCTGGTTTCCCATCACTAGCCACCCACAAAGCCCATAATGCAGGCCATAATAAAATCAAAATACCTATGGGTTTATCAAACCTGGCTAACAACCAATATTGTTGCGCCCTCTCTTTAATCATAGCTTTATTTATTTTCATTGTTTCTGATGGATTTTATGATTGATGTGGTTGAGTGGCCTTCAAAAAGGGATAGCATTTTTACTTCTCCTCCATTTGCTAAAACACTTTCATGCCCCGCAATCGAGCTAACATCAGTATAGTCACCTCCTTTAGCTAAAATATCAGGTAATAAGAAATCTATTTCATCTTTTGGCGTATCGCCCTCAAAGGGTAAGACCCAGTCTACACATTCTAATGCGGCTAACATTTCCATTCGGTATTGCAAATCATTCATTGGTCGTTCTGGCCCTTTAAGACGCTTAACTGAAGCATCGCTATTCACCAAAATAACTAACCGATCCCCCAAAGCTTTAGCTTGTTGCAAATATCGAATATGTCCGGGGTGCAAAATATCAAAACAACCATTAGTTAAAACTATTTTTTCACCCTCTGCTTTTGCTACCTGGATAGCCTGTTTTATATCTTCTAACGAGCCGACACCACGATGATGAGCTCGCTGACCTTGCAGTGCATAGGATAATTCTTCCGTACTCACCGTTGCCGTGCCTAATTTACCAACCACAATACCCGCCCCCATATTGGCAAATATGGTGGCTTCTGCAAGTGTTTTCTTTGCTGCCAAACCCGCAGCTAGCACTGAGATAACAGTATCTCCAGCACCTGTAACATCAAACACTTCTCTGGCATGGGTCGGTAAATGTAAAGGGCTTTCATCTTTAGTTAGTAAGGTCATTCCTTGTTCACCTTGAGTCACTAACAAAGCTGTAAAATCCATTTCAGCTATTAAATTCATACCTTTTTCGACTAACTGCTGTTGCTCGTGACACTCACCCACAACCGCTTCAAATTCAGCTAGATTAGGGGTTATTAGTGTGGCTTGTTTATACTTGCTAAAGTCGTTGCCTTTAGGGTCAATTAAAATAGGTTTATTTAATTTTTTAGCCAGAGCAATAAAAGGTTCAATCGGATTTAATGTGCCTTTGCCATAATCTGATAAAATAATCGTATCTGCTTGTAGCATTTCCGCGTGATATTGGTGTAACAGATTTTCACTATTCACAGCATGAAAGCCATCTTCAAAATCTAAGCGGATTAATTGTTGATGCCGGCTCATTACTCTAAGTTTAGTAATCGTTGGATAGTTATTTAAGGCTTCAAACAAACATAAAACATTAGCACCCTGTAATAATATTTTTAAGGCTTCTGCTGCTTCATCTTTACCTACAAAACCCATTACAGATACTTTTCCACCTAAGGCGGCAACATTTAAAGCAACGTTTCCAGCCCCACCTGCACGTTGCTCATCATTGTTAACATGTACGACAGGTACGGGGGCTTCTGGTGAAATTCTGGAGGTTGCACCATGCCAGTACTTGTCCAGCATTAAGTCACCAATAACTAGCACACGGCCTTTGGAATAATTAGGTAGTTGCATAGGTTTAAACGCAGTTTATAAAACAAAATGATATTATACCCTCTTCTTCCTCACCTAAAGAGCGTAACCATGAGTGTAAAGATTTTTCATAACCCTCGTTGTAGCAAATCCAGACAGACCTTACAACTACTGCAAGAGAAAAATATTGCTGTAGAAGTCATTGAATATTTAAAAACACCACCGACAAAAGCCGAGCTGGTAGATATATTACAAAAATTAAATATCGAACCACGCGCTTTAATGCGCAAAAATGAGGCAGAATACAAAGCCACAGGGATGAATAATACAGCGTTAAGTGATGATGAGTTAATTGCCGGAATGGTTGCTACACCTAAATTAATTGAACGTCCTATTGTATTAGCTAATGGTAAAGCGGCTATTGGTCGTCCTCCAGAAAGTGTATTAAAAATTATTTAATTCATCGCTATAATCAAACATGACTAAAATTTTAATTCTTTATTACAGCCGCAATGGTTCAACCGAAAAGATGGCAAAACAAATTGCCAGGGGAGTTGAATCTGTTGATGGTACTGAGGCAGTATTAAGAACGGTTCCTGATATATCTAGCGTTTGCGAACAAACAGCCCGTTCAGTTCCAGAAACAGGTGCACCTTATGCAACTCTGGAAGATTTAAAGTCCTGTGACGGTCTTGCCTTAGGTAGCCCAACACATTTTGGCAATATGGCCGGTGCTCTAAAACATTTTATAGATAATACTGCCGAAATTTGGTTTCCAGGTACTTTATCAGGAAAACCGGCAGGTGTTTTTACTTCTACAAGCAGTATGCATGGCGGACAAGAAAGCACGCTTCTATCAATGATGTTGCCCTTGATGCATCACGGCATGTTAATTATGAGTATTCCTAGCAATGAAATTGCACTAAAAGAAACACTCACAGGCGGCACGCCATACGGACCAAGTCACTTAGTATCTACTCACGACCTCAGCAATGAAGAAAAAACAATCTGCCGAGCCTTGGGTATTCGCTTAGCCAAAACTGCTTTTGCACTAAAACATTCCAAATGAAAAGAATTTATTACTATTACCTGGCATTAACGGGGTTCTTCGGTTTATTTATATTATTAATGTTATGGAATACGATTTTTGTACCTTCAGAGCACCTGCCTATTTCCTTAGTACTTGTTGCGGTTATTACACCTTTACTATTACCTTTTAGAGGTTTTTTAAATGCGAATTTAAAAAGCTGTACTTGGATGAGCTATATCAGTTTATTTTATTTCACGCATGGAGTCGCTGAAGCTTACAACACTCCCAATGAAATTTACTATGCCCTGCTGGAAGTTCTTTTCAGCCTGCTACTTTGTGCAGGCTGTGCCTTTTATGTTTATAAAGCAGAAAAAATAAAATAATACTGTGCCAAAGCAACTCCCCTTACAGTTTGAATTTCAATCAAACCAAAGCTTTAATACTTTTTATCCTGGTGATAACACAGAACTAATCAACCATTTAAAAAATATTTTTATTAATAATGAGCAACAAATCTTTTTATGGGGAGAGGTGGCTAGTGGTAAAACCCACCTACTACAAGCCATTAGCCAGGAAAGCAAGCAACAGCATAAATCGAATTTCTATTTTTCTTTTGATAATAATCTATTACCCGACATTGAAATATTAACCGGCTTAGAAAGTTTTGATATCGTCTGCTTTGACAATATTGAAAGAATAGCCAGTAATATAGAGTGGGAACATGCTTTTTTTAATTTTTTTAATCGGCACAGGGATAATAATAAACAGCTTGTTTTATCGGCTAATTGCCCACCAAAATACTTACCCTTTCAACTTCCCGACTTAAAAACCAGAATGGCATGGGGCTTAACGTTAAAAATAACGCCTTTAACAGATGAGCAGCAACTAAATGCACTTATTTACAAGGCTAATGACCTGGGCTTTGAAATACCGGTCAAAGTAGGTAAGTTTTTAATCTCTCACTACGCCAGGGATATACCCTCAATTTGGATACTGCTTAATAAGATAGACCAAGCAACATTAGCAGCCAAACGTAAATTGACCATTCCTTTTTTAAAACAAATTATGAATGAGCAAGAGCAAAATGAAGCAAGATAAAATACTTATTATAGGTGCAGGTGCCATAGGTAGTTTTTATGGCGCATTATTAAGTAAAGCAGGCTGCGAAGTTTCAGTCAGTTGCCGATCAGATTTCAAAATTATTACACAACAAGGCTACAACATTAAAAGCAATTCCCTAGGTAGCTGGATATTTAAACCAGCGCACGTTATTGAAAGCGCAAGCCACTACAAGGCTGATGCCGACTACATTATCCTATGCACTAAAATAACACCTGATAGTGATAGAGTTAAATTAATTGAAGCAGCCGTTACTAAAAACACTTGCATCGTTTTTATCCAAAATGGTGTTGAAATTGAACAAGAACTGATTGATGCGTTTCCTAATAATGAAATCATCAGTGGTTTAGCTTTTATTTGTTGTAATCGACTAGAGCCAAATATTACCCATCACCTCGCTTACGGCAAGTTAACATTGGGAAGTTTAAATAAACCCCTGTCCAATAATGCCCAACATTTAGCTGATTTAATCAGTAGCACAGGTATTGAAACATTAGTAACAGAAAATATTATTGCCGCTCGCTGGTTAAAATGTCTTTGGAATGCTGCCTTTAACCCATTATCGGTACTATCAGATGGCCTTTCTACAGAAAAAATATTAGTGACTCAAGAAGCTCTGGTCAGAAGTATTATGCAAGAAGTAATGAATATCGCCCGCGCCTGTGGTTATTCTTTAGCAACTTCAAGTATTAATACCAATATACAAAACACGTACGCCATGCCTCCTTATAAAACCAGTATGCTGTTAGATTATAAAAACCATAGACCGATGGAAACTGAGGCTATTCTTGGTAACGCAATACAGGCAGCTAAAAGAGAACATATTGCCTGCCCTACTTTGGATACTTTATACGCTTTAATGAAATTAAAAGAATTGAGCAATTAATAACAAATAGCCTACCCAGCAAGTTTTTGTTCACCTTCAGTGCTACAACTTTAAAGACAAAAAAAGTCCTTAGTAAATATGAGTGGGTTTTAAATACCAGCAACCCAAGTAGACAAGTCCGAGCAATTATTTCACACTATAAATCTACTTTTTTTTATTTTTAGTGTAAAATAGGAGGATTTTCGAAGTACAAATTATTTTTAACTTCGGTAACTAAGAAACAAGCGCTTTATTTATCGCCTTAAAAGCTAGTTAGACCAATCATTGGAACAACTCGCCTAGAAGTATAAATACCCTTATTTTATTAAGAATACTATTTCTTATATAAGAGAATTTACATTTTTTATTTTCATTTTTAGAGTATACACATGACAGATCTAGCTCTCTATAGAAACATTGGTATTTTTGCCCACGTTGATGCCGGCAAAACCACAACAACTGAGCGTATTTTAAAGCTTACGGGTAAAATCCATAAGCTGGGCGAAGTACATGATGGTGCCGCAACCACTGACTTTATGGAACAAGAACAAGAGCGAGGCATTACTATTCAGTCCGCTGCAACATCTTGTTTCTGGAATAACCATCGTTTCAATATTATCGACACCCCAGGGCACGTTGACTTCACAATAGAAGTATACCGCTCATTAAAAGTTCTTGACGGCGGTATTGGCGTATTCTGCGGATCCGGTGGCGTTGAACCTCAGTCAGAAACTAACTGGCGTTATGCAAACGAATCTGAAGTTGCTCGTGTTATTCTAGTTAATAAATTAGACCGCTTAGGCGCAAACTTTTACCGCGTTGTCAAACAAATAGAAGATGTTTTAGGCGCAAATCCACTTGTCATGGTTTTACCTATTGGTGAAGAGGACGACTTTGTAGGTGTTGTTGACCTATTAACACGTAAAGCATGGGTATGGGACAACTCGGGCGACCCTACCAACTATGAAATTCAGGACGTTCCTGCAGACATGGTTGATACAGTTGAAGAGTGGCGTGAAAAGCTTATCGAAACAGCTGTTGAACAAGATGATGAAGCAATGGAAAAATATCTGGATGGCGAAGAGCCAGATATGGAAACCATCAAAGCCTGTATTCGCAAAGGAACAATCAATCTTGATTTCTTCCCAACCTACTGTGGCTCCGCATTTAAAAATAAAGGTATTCAATTAGTATTAAATGCTGTTGTTGATTATCTACCATCACCCACTGAAGTTAAACCACAACCAGAAGTTGATGAAGAAGGCACAGAAACAGGTGAATTTGCTATTGTTGATGTGGACCGCCCTTTCCGCGCCTTAGCATTCAAAATTATGGATGACCGTTATGGTGCTCTTACCTTTATCCGTATTTACTCAGGTAAATTAAATAAAGGCGACACAATAATGAACAGCTTCACTGGGAAAACAGAGCGTGTTGGCCGAATGGTGGAGATGCATGCTGATGAGCGTATCGAACTAGATAGTGCCCATGCAGGTGATATTATCGCTGTTGTAGGCATGAAAAATGTTAAAACAGGGCATACATTATGCGATCCTAAGCACCCTGCAACACTAGAGCCTATGATCTTCCCAGACCCCGTAATCTCAATTTCAGTATCACCAAAAGACAAAGCAGGCTCAGAAAAGATGGGGATTGCAATTGGTAAAATGGTTGCAGAAGACCCTTCTTTCCGTGTAGAAACAGACGAAGATTCTGGTGAAACTATCTTAAAAGGAATGGGCGAGCTACATTTAGATATTAAAGTTGATATCTTAAAGCGTACTCATGGTATTGATGTTGAGGTAGGTAAACCTCAGGTTGCTTACCGTGAAACTATCACCAAAAGCATTGAAGACAGCTATACACATAAGAAACAATCAGGTGGCTCTGGTCAATACGGTAAAATTGATTACATCATTGAGCCTGGTGAAGCAGGTTCAGGCTTTATATTCGAATCTAAAGTAACTGGTGGTAACGTACCTAGAGAGTTTTGGCCAGCCGTAGAAAAAGGCTTTAAAAGTAGTATTGACGTGGGTGTACTTGCAGGTTTCCCATGCTTAGACTTTAAAGTTACATTACTGGATGGTGGATTCCACGCCGTAGATTCATCTGCAGTTGCCTTTGAAATTGCAGCAAAAGCAGCCTACCGTCAATCAATCCCAAAAGCAGGCCCTCAACTTATTGAACCCATCATGCATGT
>JAJRUF010000016.1 GCA_024277935.1 Gammaproteobacteria bacterium | reverse complement strand
GCAGAAAGGCACACTGGATTGCCTGCCGGCGGTAATTGATATAACATCAAATCACCTTTTTGATGGCGACCATACTGTCATACGCTTCCCCAGAATAAACGAAACAGTAGCCTGCGCCAGCGCCAGGTTGGTTTGTACAAAAAAATATATAATCTTAACCAATGTATTTTTTCTTATCCGTATTGACAACCAGCCTGCCAACGCCAACCCGTAAAACGCCAGTTGTGCGATCAGCGCCAGTGTATAAATCATGCCCTGCCCCTGCAACAATACCGTAAGCAATAGAAAAATAGCCATAAACCAGGGCACACCCCAGCGCATGATCTTATGGCTCCATACCTGAAAGGAAAACATACCCATGCAAAAAGGATTAAGCACTTCAGGGTGCCGGGCGATAGCTGTAATGCCACGAATAACAGTCCGCATCTTGCGACGGTACTCAAGCCCCGGATCAATCACATCTTTATAAATGCCCAGCACATCCGGGCTGGTGATAGACACCAGACCATGTTTGGCACTGTTGAGAGCGGTATTAAAGTCACTCGGCGCATAAATATCCCAGTCTTCACAGACCTCACGCCGCGCCGCAAAAAAGGAGCCACTCAAGCCAACCAGCCCCGCCCGCTCAGACTCCAGACGGCGCAACCACATCTCGTACTTCACATAAGCGCCTTCACCGACCACGCCACCATTATTACTGATAAATCGATCCTCACTCGACAATGCACCTATTTGCGGATCTGAAAACTGCCTGGCAAGCAGAGTTAAAGCGTCGGCGGGAATTTGGGTAGCAACATCAGAAAACACCAGAATATCACCCTTTGATACGCGAATAGCACATAACTGAGCATATTCTTTACCTTTGCGCTGGTCAGCGCGGACTAACTGAATGCCTTTATTCGCATAAGATTCAACAATAGCATCAGTTTCATCTGTAGAAAAATCAGAGGCTACGATAATCTCCAGTAACTCCGAGGGATAATCAATTTGCAACGTATTTTCCAGTTTCTCACGAACCCGCGCTGCTTCGTTATGCGCAGTGATTATCAAACTAAGCTTAGGGGTATCCAGCTTTTGCTGATCGATTGCAACAGACGACTGTCTTGTTCGAATTAGCTTGAGTAACACAGGGTATAAAAAATAACTGTATATTGAAAACAAACCCGTTACATAAAACAATATCTCCATAATATAAACACTTAATCCCTAATCACGCTCTACCAATGATATCGCTTTGGATAAAGGTAAAAATTCAAAATTATTTTTTGTTGCGTACTGTAAAAACACCTCAATCTTATCAAGAAATAATATTAGCTCACGCTCATTTCTAACAAAGGGGCTTTTCCCGGGAAGTAAACTGGTCGAATGAAATGACATATTTAGATAATTATGCCCCGATTTAACAAAGTGCTTTGATAATTTGATCATTTCTTTACCACTAGATAATTCAGGTGATAACCAGTGGAAATTCAACAGCTGCAATCGATCCAGTATGCCCAACAGGCGCAATCGGGACAATACACTATTACTTATAGTATGGACTACCTTGTCACATAATCTAAAATTGGACTGATAGAAACCAATCGTTGGCGGCACCTCCAATAACTCGCCCACCTTATCATGCTGGCAGATATTATCCGCCTTAAAATAAAAAGGATGCGTTGAAGAATCTCTGAAATTTGGACCAAAATTATCCGACCAGTCGACAAAAGGCGACATAGAGCTATCAACAAGATAACCTAATTCTGATAAACATCTGGCCACATCCTCATTAAGTGCCCAGCGACCCGCACGAAACACAACAGGTTTTATATGAAAGTTATCCTCTATGGTTTTATGTAGGCAGTTCATCTTCCTGATAAGCAACTCATAATCCAGATTACACATCATTGAATTACGAGCATTTAATTCTTCCTCAACCGGCGGCGTATTCCAGGGATGGCAATGAGCGCCAATTTCACAGACACCCTCTTTCAGAAAGGACGACAAAACCTCAACACTCTGCTGCTGCCTGGCAACCGGATAGTTGACAAGATACGTAGGCACAGCGCCATACTCATTAAACAATGACTGCAACTGAGGCAAAGCCAGGATATTTTCAACCGTAGCAACCGTTGCCTTGTAGTCGCCCCAGTTGTCTTCTTCCGTGTCGATAGTAATAAAGACTTTTGTAGTCATAAATAGCATGCCTTAGCGCAATAATATAAGATACCCTCGAACTGGCGTATCAATCATCAGAGAACCTCTGACACTTTATACTCAAACATTTAACGAACAATCATTATAGTTAATTTTATTAACCGTGTAATCTTTCACAAACCAACCGTCGCTTGCTGCATTTTTAATAAACATTATTATGGACAATAACCCGATTATTGCACTACATATTTCTTCTGGCGATCTATGGGCCGGCGCGGAAGTTCAGCTATTCACGCTGGCTAAATCATTTAAAAACATCACCGACACCAATATCCATATAATTTTATTTAACCACGGCCTGTTAGAAAAACAGCTACTGGATAACAATATCAATGTTATTGTTTTTGATGAATCAAAATTAAATGGCCTCCAGATACTACGACAGATCATCAGTACGATTAAAAGAATCCGACCTGATGTAATACACACCCATCGTGTAAAGGAAAACATTCTCGGCAGCATGGCAGCATTGCTTGCCGGCAACATCCCATCATTAAGAACAGCACATGGTGCGCCAGAACACAATCCTGCCTGGTTTCATATTCCAAAACGTCTTATTATGTTCCTCGACTGGTTTTGTGGCAGATTTTTGCAAAAAAAGATTATTGTGGTTTCAGATGATCTGGCTGGAATACTACAAAAGAGCTTTCCCGTGGATAAGATAAAAGTAATTGAAAATGGTATAGATACAACATCTGTCATTAAGTCAGTAAAATCAATCAAGCCTGATGAAAAATCATCTGACAATTCATTCAAAGTTGGCATCGCCGGTCGGTTAGTACCAGTCAAACGTGTTGACATTTTTATCCAAGCAGCCCAAAAAATGCTGAACGATCATCCTGAATTGAATATAAGCTTTCATATATTCGGTGATGGCCCACTACGCACAAAACTTGAAGTACTCAATCAGAGACAAAAAACTGAGAACATGGTCCACTTCGAAGGACACTGTGAAAACATGCAGCAGGAGCTATCTTGTCTCGATACACTGCTTATAACGTCAGATCACGAAGGGCTGCCGATGATCCTACTGGAGGCAATGACTCTTCAGGTTCCGATAATCGCCCATGCTGTAGGTGGAATACCGACACTTTTAGCCCATGGTGAAAGCGGTGTTCTAATTAAAAAACATCAACCTACAGCATTTGCAGAAGCTATTTATAGGCTTATGGATGACCCAGAAAATCGTACAAAAATTATCAACAATGCACTGAATCGCGTTACAACTTTTTATTCGAATAAAAAAAATGCCATGGCTTATAACACAATCTACAAAGACTTGATATCATCACGATATACGAGTGACCAATAATCAAGGCCTGATGAAAAAGCATCTAAAATCCTCTATGCTATGTAGCCAACTTAAACTTTATAATACACACTACAATTAAAACTCATGAAATTTATTACAATAAACTACCCTCATATTTTATGACAGGAGTCAATGATGGCCATACAAGATAAATCGATTTGTGTAGTTGGACTGGGATACATTGGTCTGCCTACAGCCTCTTTACTTGGCACCAAGGGTTATAAAGTGCATGGTGTTGATACTTCCCCGAAGATTGTAGACACTATCAATAAAGGTAATATTCATATCGTCGAGCCTGATCTGGATATCCTTGTGAAATCTGCGGTTCAGTCTGGAAAACTTACCGCTGGATTAGAGCCTCAGAAAGCAGACATCTTTATCCTCGCTGTTCCCACGCCCTTTAAAGGAGAGCACCAACCAGACCTTTCTTATGTGGAAGCTGCAACCAGAATGATAGCGCCTTATATTGAAACAGGTAATATAATCATCCTTGAATCAACAAGCCCGGTAGGCACAACCGATGATGTTGTTGCAAAAATCCTCAAGGATGCGGGACATAATATTGAAAAAGACATCTTTGTTGCACATTGCCCCGAGCGAGTATTACCCGGCAGAATCATAATTGAACTGGTTCAAAATGACCGTATAGTCGGTGGCATTAATAAGGTTTCAACCAAAAAGGCTGTCGAATTTTACAATACCTTTGTCAGCGGAGAAGTCCTGTCTACTGATTCCCGGACTGCTGAAATGGCAAAACTTACAGAAAACTCTTTTCGTGATGTCAATATTGCATTTGCCAACGAATTATCCCTGATCTGTGATCAGGAAAACATCAATGTATGGCAGCTAATTGCTCTTGCCAATCGTCACCCACGCGTCAATATCCTACAACCGGGACCTGGTGTGGGCGGGCACTGCATTGCAGTCGACCCATGGTTTATCGTCGCTAGGGCACCAAAATTAGCAAAACTCATCAGCACGGCCAGAGAAGTCAATGACTACAAACCAGAATGGGTTATTGAAAAAGTCCGCCGTAGTGCAGACAAATTTAAACGACCTGTCATAGGCTGTCTGGGGCTGGCATTTAAAGCAGATGTAGACGACCTACGTGAATCGCCATCCGTAGGTATCGTTCGGCAACTTTTAAAAGAGGACATTGGTGAAGTAATTATTGCCGAACCAAATCTTTCCACACATGATGAATTTGAACTATTACCGCATGAGCAAGTTATAGCTAGATCAGATATTGTATTACTTCTGGTTGATCACAAAGAATTTCGCAACCTAAAAGCCATTGATCTTAAAGAAAAAATCCTAATCGATACCAGAGGTGCTATCGTTTGACACTTAAAGTACTAACCGTCTTCGGCACACGACCAGAGGCGATAAAAATGGCGCCAGTTGTATTAAGCCTTGCTGACTCTGAGAGCATAGAATCTAAAATATGTGTCACTGCTCAACATCGTCAGATGCTGGATCAGGTACTTGAGCTATTTAACATTACCCCTGATTATGATCTTGACCTAATGACACCCGGCCAGGATCTTTTTGATATAACAGCCAGATCTATACTCGGGCTTCGAGATATTATCAGGCAGGAGAAACCTGATGTAGTACTGGTTCATGGCGATACCACTACTTGTTTTACTGCAGCGCTTGCTGCTTTCTACGAAGGCATACCTGTAGGCCATGTTGAAGCTGGCTTACGTACTGGAGATATAAAAGCCCCTTTTCCTGAAGAAGCAAACCGTTCGCTAGTCGGAAGATTAACAACTTTCCATTTCGCGCCGACTGAAACCGCCCGGCAGAACCTTTTATCAGAAGGTGTTCCTGAAGACAGGATACAGGTAACAGGTAATACAGTGATTGATGCTCTATTGATGGTAAGCGATAGCGTCAAGAAATATCCAGACAGTAAATGGATCAATATGTTTGGGGAGAGCCTGTTCAAACGTATCAATAACCCAGAGCGTAAACTAATATTAATTACAGGCCATCGCCGCGAAAACTTTGGGCAAGGCTTCATCGACCTGTGCATGGCGATTAAAAACATTGCTACCAATCACCCGGATTGGGATCTGATATACCCGGTACACCTTAACCCTAATGTGCAAAAACCCGTATACGATATTCTTGGTGATGAAGACAACGTTAGCCTGATCAACCCACAAGATTATGCACCTTTTGTCTGGCTGATGA
Source organism: Gammaproteobacteria bacterium (assembly GCA_024277935.1). Lineage (GTDB taxonomy): Bacteria > Pseudomonadota > Gammaproteobacteria > Methylococcales > Methylomonadaceae > QPIN01. Next base: position 8,357 of record JAJRUF010000016.1, on the reverse strand, counting down.
ACCATTCCGATCTTATTCTGACTGATTCAGGTGGTATACAGGAAGAAGCCCCTTCACTTGGCAAACCGGTTCTGGTTATGCGTGACGTAACAGAACGACCAGAGGCCGTCGAAGCCGGCACAGTAAGGTTAGTGGGTACTGATCGCACCAAAATAACAACTGAAGTGGAACTGATTTTAAACGATACAGCTGTATACACAGCGATGTCACAATCTCACAATCCTTATGGGGATGGCCTTGCTGCATCACGAATAACTGAAAGGCTTGAAAAACTTAACACTTAATTGCCTTTAGTTTATTGAGCTACTTTTCTTTACGAGTATATACACCAATGTGACTAACACGAAGGTCCTCTTCATCAATATAAGAAATGGATGAATCAATCATCTCCGGCAAAGGTTTTTCCAATCGTGAATAGCGGTAAATAAAATCTGTATTCGAACCTTTCAGATCATCAAATAACTTTGCCCACTGGGCGCAACGTATCCGGTTCCCCCTATTTGACTGAAGGGTCGGTGTAAACCGACCTGCATGTATACTTAAAAAGTTAAAAGGATCTCCACCAATATCCTGATGGTCTTCCAGATGAATGCAATGAATCATCGTGCCACCATCATTAAGATTATCCGCAAGGTTATTCAGCAACGAGGGCACATCATCAACAGGCACATGCTCGAGCACTGAATTTGAATAAATAAAATCGACAGGTATATCTATTTTTTCAGAAGCTAAGTCAATAGGACTTAGGTACTCGATGCCTAGCTCTTTGAGTGTGTCGAAACTAAATTCCGAATAAGAAAGCAAATTATCATACCGTTCTCTTATACGAGCATGATCTGAAAAAGGTGCCAAAACGTCACGGGGAATAGACACAATGGCATCTCTTAGCGCTAGAAACAAAGTATCTGGCTGAGCGATAGGCACCACATCCGTAGCAATGACTTTTTTTGCTCCAAGCAGATAACACACCAGTGCATGCGTCAAAACCCAGCCCGCACCGATCTCCAGACAGACCTTACCCTCAAGCGGAGCATGCTTTGATAAATGAAGGATATGCGCCATTTGCGCAGAGCATATATCGATGCGTTTAGATGTTACAGCCAGATCAGCAACTGCTTTATGCTCAAAAAACCTTGTTTCTTTTAGCTTCTGCTTAATGACCCGAGGTATTACTTTCTTTAAAATACGCTGCATTTCCTCTCCTAAATGAAAACCATTACTAAACTCGCGCCATGCAATAAACTTTCACAAGTAAATAGCTCTAGATTATTACTGATAAAAAAATCATTGCAAATTAAGTTAACTAGTCATCTATTTTTTAGTACTCGCATAAACACAGCAAGCGTTTCTGACACATTGTGCTGCCAATTAAACTCTGTACGAATTTTTGACCATGCCTGTCGCCCTATTCTTTGAGCATGCTCCGGATTATTTTTAACAAACAACAACTTCTGTAAAATACTTTCCGGGTCATTTTCTACCAACAAGCCATCCTCACCATCTTTTATTAAATCACGCATCTGACTATGGTTCGATGTCACCACAGGCGCCATAAACGCCATATACTCAAATAATTTAGTGGGTGAGCCATGAAAACCATGTTTTGACCACGGCCACTCAGGGATAAGCGCAACACAAACATCTGAAGCACATATAGCATCACGGATCTCTTCCTGATTCAGGCCTTCCAGTATCACAACATTGTCTGATGCGGAAAGTGCAGGCACTTTCTGATTGACTGCTAGCACAAACATTATATCCGGCGCGACTGTTTCTGCAAGTTTTATTACCCTCGTGAGATAGTTGAGCCCTTGCCATGGATAGATAGCACTACCACTGTATAAAACAGTAAAACGTGAGCACTGTCGTCGCAAACGCCGTTGTGATATTTCTGATTCAGCAATCATAGGCCCCCCATTTGGAAGCACAATCACATCGTCTATTTTTAATTCACTGATCGCATAACGGCCTACTGCTCCTGATACACAGATTGCTGCCGTCACATTTTTAGATAACTGGCGACGATGCTTTTCTTCCAACCATATACCGGGGGATTGACGAAATGCATGAAACCATCTACGCAAGGTTCTGAAAGGCCCCTCTTTTTTATTGCTAATTGCTATCCTCCCACCTAGCCAGGAGTATGCCAGACTTTCATTTGCAGGTGAATTAATTTCCCATATCACCGGCTGCGAACCGAGTATATCCATACAGTCAGCTAAAACTTGCCACTGTCGTGTAAATCGTGCGTCAATACGAACATATAATATATCTATGTTTCCCATGAAATCGAGTAAATCTGGAGCCGTATCTTTATAATTCGTTACACCCGGTAGCGTCGAATCGCCAACCACAAAAACCGAATGTCCCGAAGCAAGAAAGCCCTCAACCAGTTCAAGCACATGGCGATGGTTACCCCCTTTTGGCGGAAAAACCTGTAAATCATACAGATATCCAATACGCATCAATTAAACCCTTTTAAAAACATGACCGTTTACTCTATACAACCTATACTAGTGACATATCTTTTGAAGTATAACATCGATTAAATATTAACCCGCTTCGTTCAGTACTACTTATTACAGCATAATGTATAACTAAGTCTTTAAAAGAAACACTATCATTTTTGACTTTAATGCCCACTATATAACAAGCATCTAATTTATATAGCAATACAATATTTACACATACCATGACTAACTTATGAGCAACTCAACACCTAGAAACCTATTATTAGTATCAAACTACCCCTCAGATACTGCTTATGCATGGTGGTTAATGGAACATTTTTGGGCCTCTATTGCCGATCATTTCTCTACTCCAGAACATACGGTTTTCCTCGCCTACCCTGAAGTCACTACGGTTCCCGAGATAATTAAAAGCACTTCCATTAAGGTTGTTGAGCTAACTATTCCCTGGAAAACCTCAAGCCAGTCCTCACATGCCCGACAGTTCATTCGCGAAAAGAACATATCACTTATCTATTTCACCGATCAGCGCTACTTTAATTTCCAGTATGCCATGATGCGATATCAGGGTGTACAACAGATCATCGTTCACGATCACACCCCTGGTGACAGACCATCTATAGGAGGGTTAAAGGGCGCTCTAAAAGCAGCTAAAAATACACTGCCATGGATAACAGCAGACAGGGTGCTTTGCGTATCCCCCCTTATGCGAAAACGGAACATTACAAACGCACGCATTCCAAAACATAAATGCCTTGTAGTGCAAAACGGGATACAGCCTGTTACTTGTAAAACTAATAACAAGGCATCTATCAAGGAAAGTATTGGCATAAGTGATAAAAGTCTACTTGTAACAACCACAGGTAGAGCAGACCCATACAAACGCTTTGACTTCATAATCGAAACTGCCAGACAACTTAAAATACAGTCACCGAAATGTGATGTTATTTTTCTTCTGGTAGGTGATGGGCCAGCCATGCCTGACCTACGAAAACAGATTCATGATAACAAGCTACAAGACACTGTTATATTGCTCGGCTTTCGTACTAATGTACGGGACATATTATGCGCATCTGACATCGCTTTCCACGCCGCGATGGGCGAGGGCTTCTCATTATCCATTATCGAATACATGAGTGCGGGGCTTCCTGTTCTCGTTCCTGACACCCCGTCTGTTTGCCAGGCGATAACTCACGGCCTTACAGGAATGATATATAAAAAGGATGATGCCAAAATGTCTGCTTCATATATAGCCAAACTTGCCAACAATGAAAAACAAAGAGTCACGATGGGCAATGCTGCACAGGCTGAAGCAAATGAAAACTACACTCTTGAGCAATGTACACATAGCTTTATTGACACAATAAAAAACATATACCAGTTAAATACTTAAGCCAGGAATCTTCATTTTTTAGTAACCAAAAGATTCAAAACGCAGTTTTTAAAATCCATTGATGTTTTACAACTGAGAATAAGCGCACCTACGCTACATTGAATTATTTGATATGAGTTTTATACCCGAAAATCAACTTCAAGCTATTAACTGTTTCTGAAATAATAACTTTTATACAAATGTAAATTTCTCTAGCCAAATGAAAAACCGGAAGCAAAATAAGTCGCATTAATCCGTAGACAGGATCAGGCAGGACATGAAACAGACGTTTCATTTCCTGCGCCCAAACTCGAAATATAATTTCTGGAATACTATACCAACGACATGTCATAACAACAAAAACAGATGAATACACAACATTTCTTCGATATAATTTTGAAAACAATACTGTCCTCAATGACCGCCAGAACCGATCATTATCTAGTTCATCAACGCCTGAAGTCATATTAGATGTCCAGACCCTCACCTCAGGAGCGCTAAAAATACGATACCCTTTCCTTGAAGCCCGTATCGTAAATTCATAATCTGAAAGGTAATGTGGCAATAACTTCGGGTGCAACCCACCCAAATCAATAAAGTCAGCCGCATTCATAAAGAGGCCTCTAGTAGATGCACAGTTCGTTTCGCTATTGCCCTCTGATGATCGAAATGTAAACTTCCTGTCATCAAAAAACACCCCTCGGTCAAAAACTTCTTTAGTTTCTAAAAAGAAGCACTCCGATATTAATAAAGACATACTATTTTCTTTTAACCGGTTTAATCCTTTCTCCAAAAACTGCTCATCAAATATTGTGTCGTCATTGAGTATTAAAACACAATCGTCAGAACCGATTTTTTTACTTTGCAACCATTTAAAACCCTGCTGTAGACTTCCTGCCCACCATAAGCTACCATCGCCTTTAATCACCTTCGTATCAGGGAGCTTATCCACCACCATATCACTAGTGCTATCACTGGATCCGTCGTCTATTAACACAAGCTGGTAGTTTTTATGCGTCTGCTTCTCCAAGAGATCCACAAATTCTAAAGTTGTTTTAACTCTGTTGTAAACTGGCGTTAAAATAAAAACCTTATTCTCAGTACTCACGCTTCTCTCCCAATATACCACAACAGTTCTCTATCACCTTTTTTCTGCAACATAATAAATACAAGTAAAAATCCACGTTCTAAGAACGTGGTTTTGATTTCGCCCTAGAAGGGCGTATTAGGCGAGCCCTCTTAGAAGGCTCGCCAGTGTTATCACCGCTCAATAGTTTTGCTCCTAAAAGTCCAACTTCAGGTTCCTTTCAATCTTCTCCTGATACTTTACATACTGACGTATCATCTCAGCATCAACTCCTACCGTATCCACACAGCACCCTTGCGCCCAAAAATGATTACCCCAATATGGCTTTTCCTTAAGGTACGAAAACTGCCTGAATATCTGTAATGCCGTTTTCCCCTTCAGCGTCCCCATCAATTGCGAAATCGATACTTTTGGTGAAACCATTTATTAACAAATGGACATGATCCGGCTGAATATTCAACTCCACCAACTCACATCCCTGGCGCTCCGCATACACGCGGAGACTTTTTCCAACTTCGTACGCTACCTTGCCATCTAATACTCGATAACGATATTTCGGCACCCATATTAAATGATATTGGCAATTCCACAAAACATGCAATAATTGACTGAATCTGCTCATGTTGTATTCTCCTAGCAGATGTTATGGCGATAACATCTGCTAGGATGCATGAGCAGGTTCTTAAGGCAATAGCCTCAGACCTCGTCCACGTCCTAAGGACGTGGTTTTAATACTTAAAAAGTGGGCACACTAAATCGAGAACAGTTAAGCTGCTTAGCTTTAGATATATCCTATAGTTACGACAATTATGCTTCTTGAATCAATGCCATTTCTTTGAAATTAGAATTAGAGTTAATTAACTCATTGTAACTTCCGGATGCAATTATCTTTCCTTTTTCAAATAAAAATAACTTGTCACTGCATCTAACAGTTGAAAGTCTATGAGCAACAATAATTATAGTTTTTTTATGCCCCAGTTTCCTTACCGCTTCCATAATGATTTTTTCTGTGACATTGTCCAATGCGCTGGTAGCCTCATCAAGTATCAGCACGTCTGGATCATGATATAGAGCCCTGGCAATACCAATTCTTTGTCGCTGCCCGCCTGATAATCTGACTCCTCGCTCGCCGATGGTCGTGTCATAACCTTCAGATAATTCGCTTATTATAAAATCATGTAAATTAGCGACTCGCGCCGCCTTTTCCACTGCCGCATAATCTATTCGATGTTGAGGCAGGCCAAAAGCAATGTTCGCAGCAATACTGTCATCGGATAAAAAAATTTGCTGAGGAACGTAGCCAATATTCCTTTGCCATGACCGTATATTACCTTTACCGATCAGCTGATCATCTACAAATAGCCCACCACTCGCTGACCACAACAAACCTAGGATTAAATCTACAGCGGTAGTTTTCCCAGCTCCCGAACCACCAACAAACCCTACAGTAGTGTTCTTTTCTATTTTTAAACTATCAACTTCTAGTGATATGTTATCCGCTTCAGGATATGAAAACGTTAACTTTTTCAATTCAAGAAAATCATGAATGACAAGCAATGAGGTGTCACTCTCGTCCAAATTTACCTTCCCTAGAGAATCAATAAGGCAAATGTCTTTATAAATCGCATCCAACGCCGGTCGATGATATTTGATTTCAACCAACTGTTTATATATTTCCTGCAATGCGGGCATTAATTTATATGCACCTAAAGCATAAAGCGTTAAAACAGGGACTGCGCCATTAAACCCATCCCTAGCTTTCAGTAAATAGAGCATTATCACCATCATGCCACCAAAAACAAGAGCCTGCATTGCAAATGAGGGCATCTCAGCCCAAAGCTTTGCCGAAACATTAGCGAGGGCCAGTTTTTTTGCTGGTTTTCGATATTTCTCAATAAAACATTTTTCGAGTCCGGATATTTTAACGTCTTTTATACCACCAAATGCTTCATTAATAGCTTTCAATCTACCTTTTTGAGATTCACTTAAAATTGAGCCTTGGTTGGCCAGGCGTTTTCCAGCGAATTTAAAAATCACACCATAGGAGATTCCCAGAACTAAAGAAATACTAACAGCCAATACAGGATCTACATAAATTAACAACGCCAGCAACAGAACCGCAATAAGCCCGTTAGATATAAGTCTCATTAACGGATAAAGAGTACCATTAACTACTCGTGAAACCTCTTCCAGAATAGAAGACGCAAGATGTGAACTATTTCGCAAAAGAAACCAGCTGTATGACTGCTGAAGATAACCTGCAACTATTCGACTGCTTATTGAATAATTTCTCATACTCGCAAAATAAACCTGCGCCCAGACAACAAGCGCCTTTAACAAAGCTGACCCTACTAAAAATATAAACACGCAGACACCAAGAAAAAATATAAAACCCTCAGTAGAGCCAAAGCTTAACGTGTCATATAGAAACGAAAGAAGAAGGTTTGTTTGTATAACATCCGGATTAGTAATTACCGCCATAAAGGGCATAATTGAAGCCACCCCAAGAACCTCTATGAAGGCTACTACTATTGTGAGCAACAATACATATATAGCCAGTTTCCTCTCTCTCTTATCAAGAATGCCGACCAGTGCAGTGTAAGCTTTAATCATTTTTTATTAACTAAGAAGGCAAGTATAAAAATAACAAGCTCGGTCGCAAGCGAGCCGAGTTTTAAAACAACCCGAGCTATCTCGACCGATCTTCTTTCTTCTCACATTCTGCAAGTTGACCTCGAACATAATTCCTTATCACTTCCTCGTTGGTCTTTTCTATCGTTTCAACAAAATAAATTTGAGCCCATAACTTGCCTCCCAAAAAAATCGCTTCTTTATGCGTTTTCTTCGGGAGGAGGGGCAAGCCACCCGAGGTTTATGCTATGCGGTTAAACATCAGGGCAATATGATAGAGAATAATTCATCAGCAATTTTTAAGTACGTGATAAAACAAGCATCTAAACTAACCACCATGTCTTTATATTGTGTATTTTAGCTTATTTATTACCAAGAACAAGAATTAAGTGCAGCCTAACTAGAAAAATGTTCCATGATAAAATAACTTGCGCTTAAGCTATACTCACTAGCAATATTGATTTACCAGATATTAACTCGCCTTCTTATCTAATGCAGCACAATGAAGCACTCTACAAAAAGCACAAGACAATACCATTAATGAATGGTTATTCATCGCTTATTATTTATGGACAAAATTGACAATAATTTACTAAGTCTCAAATTGCGCCCATTTATAGCAGAGTTTCGTGCCGAATCTGCCGCGCTCTGGTGTCTCTGTTTTTATATTTTTATAGAATACATACGACCGCAAGGCATGTACCCGGTACTGAAGATACTACCTTGGGGGCAGCTCTCCATTATTCTTGCTGTTTTCAGCGTTTTTGCCACTGGCAATAAGGCCAGATGCCTTGGCACT
>JAJRUF010000219.1 GCA_024277935.1 Gammaproteobacteria bacterium | reverse complement strand
ATCTACATTGTTAATAAATTCGGCTATTTCTCTTAATAAAAAAACGGCGTCATCTGTGATATTAGTACCGTCTTTTTTTCTTGGTGGGCCATCTTCTTGCCACCGTACAGCAATTTCCTGAGACATATTTTTAAGCCTGGTTAATTGCTGAGCTTGGTTTTCTCCCGTTGTTTTTAAACCCGTACCTACAGTAATATTGCCAAGGATTGCTTTAGTCAAATCCAGCCAGGTAACTTGAGTTATATTTTTTACTGTTTCTGAAAGTTCATTGACCTTAGCTTGAAAATGTTTTTTTAACGCAGTATTACTTTCATCAGAGACTTCGCTTTCAATGAGTGAAAGCCCCATTGAAAACCAGACGAGAGATTTTTCCACCTCTTGCATATGCCATTCACACGTTCCCAAATTTTCATATAACCGACAAATAGTTGCCACATTTATACTCATTTTTTCACGTAATGGTAGATTTATTTCCAGTGCTTTTTCAAACCATTCCCTGGCATCATTATATTTATTATTATCAAAGCATATGTTACCAATCATCGTATATACGCCTGCTGTAATGTGAAGATGGTATATGTTTCCAGAATCCAGTATTGATTCTTCACTGAGTCGTAAACCTTCAATATACCATTCCCTAGCTTTTTTATGATCCCCTTTATTAAAAGCGATGTCACCTAACTGAGCTTTCACGAAGAAAAGATCAAAATATAATTGATGGGTTAAGGTCTGTTTACCTACGTCTTCAAATATATCGAGGCACTTTACATACCACGTATTTGCTTCGTCAGGTTGTCGGCTTGCTATAGCTACATTGCCCATTTTTAAATATGCGATAAAGAGATCACGTCGTGTTTCTGGGTTTGCTTCTATTTTGATCAGCCGTTTTTTAATCGCCACCATTTCAGTAAACCATTGCCTGGCGGTTTCGACTTCCTCATTGGCTAAAGCAGTGTTGCCCATTCGCTCCATCGACAATGACAAATCTCTTTGTGCCTCCGGGCTATCCGATATTTCCACGAGGCTTCTACGAAGTGCTAATGCCTGTTTGTGCCACTCTATCGCTACATCCTGTTGCTGCATGGCATCTGCTACATCACCTAGTTTTTCACAGGAGACTGCATGGTCACGTAACATTGGTGGGTTTGTAGAGCTGTTTAATCTTTGGCGTATTATACTCAGGGCTTGTTCAAACAAATCATTTGCTTCTATTAGATGCTGTGTATCAAAAGCAGTTTCACCGAGCCCCATATAAGCAAAATAAAGGCATCTTAGTGCATCTGGGCTGGAGTCATTATCTATCCACTGTTTACATACTTCTTTTGATTTTTCGTACCATGCTTTCGCCTCTACAGTTTGGCCAGCACCTCTGGCTATAGAGCCTAATTTTTCATATACACGAGACAAATTCTCCAGTGTCTGCGGCGTTAAGGCTTCTTCTGTTAACAAAAGAAATACTTCTAGTGTCTGCTCATACCACCATTTTGCATCTGCCGGTTGATGCAAATCGTAGGCCACATCCCCCAATTTTCTTCGAGTGGCAGCGAGGGCTTCTAGTGTTTTTGGGTTTGAAAATTGTTTTGCTTGCTGCTCATCAATTTCAAGCGCTTTTTCATACCAATCTTTGGCTTCGACAAATTGGAAGGTGTTTGCAGCTAGATTACCCAGACATTCATAAGCAGTGGAAAGGTCTCGTAATGTTCTAAAATTGGTATTCTTGTTAGCGAGTTGAGTGCGCAATTCAAGCATCTGTTGGTAGTATGCTGCTGCATTATCTGGTTGTTGCATTTTGCTAACGATATTTCCTAATCGCTCATAAACAATAGATAGATCTCTTAATGATTGCGGATTCGAAATTTTTTTTACCAGGTTACGATTTATTGCCAATGCATTTTCAAGCCACCTTTTTGCGTTTTCCAGTTTCTGCTTTTTTAATGCAGAAGAAGCCATCCTGTCATAGGCGATAGCGAGGTTGCGTTGAGTTTCTGGTTTCGATGACTTTTCGGCTAATTGTGTGCATATTGTTAGAGATTTTTTATACCAGACACTGGGGTCTTCCATCACGCTGCCTAAATTCTGATAAGCAGTGGAAAGATCCTGCAATGTTTTTGGGCTTGTAGATTCTTTAGAAATATCCTGGCATATTTCAAGTGATTGCTCATACCAGGCTTTCGCATCTTCCAGCTGATTGTTGTTTGCTGCTAGCTGACCCATGACGGTGTAGCAAACTGAAAGGTCTAGAAACGTTTTTGAAGCAGGGTATTTCTTTGTTAATTTACGTTGTATATCCAATGATTTGTCATACCATGATTGCGCAGTTTCCAGTTGCTGCATGGCATCTGCTACATCACCTAACTTTCTATACGAGATGGAAAGATCCCTTAAGGACTCAGGTGTTGCAGATTCATCCGCAAGACTTTCCATTATTTCCCGCATATCCTCGAACCAGTTTTTAGCATATTCAAGTTCGTCCATTGCAACAGCTACATCACCCAGTCTCTCGATTGATAATGACAAATCCCTTAATGCTTCAGGGTGTTCGGTATTTTTTAAAAGCTTGTTACGTATTTCTAGTGCTTTTTGATGAAATTGCTCCGCCTCTTCAAGTTGTAAGAGATCAAAGGCTACATTTCCAAGCTTTCCGTAGGCAAAAGCCAGATCTGTTTGTGTTTCGGTGCTCGAGGATTCTTTATCTAGCTGATTACATATTGCGAGTGATTGTTCGTACCAGTCCTTTGCTTTCTCCATATTTAACGTATCAGAAGCGATATCACCTAGATTAGAAAAAGTGACGAAAAGGTTTCTAAGAGTTTTATTATCAGGGGATTGGTCTGCTAAAAAGCGATCTATCATTAAAACTTTTTCAAACCAGGCTCTAGCTTCATTTGGTTGCTGCATATTACGAGTCACATCACCAAGCATCCCAAAAGAGATTGAGAGATTTGATTTGGATTCGTTGTCGTTATTTAGATTATTGATTTTATTGCATACAGTATTTATATTTTGTGCGACGGCTTTTGCTGCTGTGTATTGATGATGAAGCATCAAACTCTGAAATATTCTAAAAGCATCGGAAAATACGATATCGCCAGGGCTCCATGGTTCGATAAGGCAATCATAAAATTCCAGCGCATACTGAAATGCTTGTTGTTCATTGTATTTATAATAATTTATGGCAACTAAACGTGATAGTGCAATTGCAGAAGCAAGGTCGACATCAACTTCTTTTGCCAGATCGTCAGATCTGGTGCGACAGTCATCAAAAACTTTAAGCGCTATTTCACACAATGTTTCTTCTTCTGCGATGTTGATGTCCAATTTTTTCAAACCTTGAGCAAATGAGCCAAAATATAACCAGTAACTTAATAGTCTTGGCAAAATTTCGTTAAGTTTCAGTTTTTGTTCTGGTAATAATGCATCGTATGCGATACTTCTACATATTGAGTCGGGAAAACGTGAAACCCCACTGGGGTGCTTGATGTTACGTTGGATGAACGTTTCTGGGTCTTCTAGTGTTGACCACGGACAGCTGTGTCTTTCGCCATAAAGATATCGAAAAATAACTTCCGTTAGTTTTTCAGGAAATTCGATACCCTGAAATGATGACAAACATAAGGTTTGCCTATACGGCTCTTTTAACTGGTCAAAACGATTTTGAATTAATCTGACATATTCTAGTCCACCAAGTTTTTTACTTATACGTTCTTCCCAACCATCTATTAATGGCTGGTCGATACTTCGTTGCTCTAAGTATTCAAGGTTTGCACTCTGGTAGAGCATCTTAAGAAATTCATCAAGATACCGAGCGTTATCTGCAAGTACGCCATTCTCTATCTGACGCCCATTAACTATTTTTCCAATCAGACGGTTTCGTTGTTCTGTATTTTTGTAGACACCGGGTAAGGCGACATTCAATATTTCAGATAGATCAAACAGACCCAGTTTTATAATTGATTTTTCCCAGTCGTCCCAACCATGATAGTGTGGGTTTGAGAGTATAGCGTAGGTCTCATCGTTCGTTGCTTTATCACCAGATGCGAGTAGGTGGGGTATTCCCTGTTTAGCAAGCCCAAGCTTTTTCCAGTCAGCTTCCCAATGTGTAATGATGATCATCAAGGGCCAATGTTCACGCTTGGCCAAACGCATAATTTTGCCCAAGAATTCAAGTAAGTCGTCATTTGGTTGTGAATGGTTATCGTCTTTACAACCTATCCATTGTGCATCGTCGATAAATAGCACCATGGGTATCCTGGGCATTTCACGGTTGTCTGGATTCATCAGGATTGACAGGTTTTCTATGATTTCATCAACAAACTTCTTTTTTTCTTTGCGTTCACGTTCAGCATGACTCTGTTTATTTTCTTTTTGGATGCCGATAGCTTTATTTAATGCACCAACAATACCCTTACCAATGTCAAAATAATCCTTTGCGGTTTCGATCATCGTTAGCTTTGAGATGGTAACCAGTGCCAGATTTAAAGCTTCTTCTTTCAATATACTACGCACTTGTTTTTTTTGTCGTGCCATTTCCATAGAAAACATATGGCTGGATAAAACCTGTACAGCATCATTTAAAATGGGTTTGCATGTTGATTTTTCGGTCGTCTGATCTGGAAGCTGTATACCCCACCATAGAAAGGGTAGCCTTTCTTGCATATTGATTTGATCGAATGATGGATTTACTGTTAGCGTGTCATTATTTCTACCAATGATGGGTGGCCAGTATCTACAGCCTTCGGTTTGTTGTTCACGCTTTACGATTTTTTCGTAAAATTTATGGACAAGCCTTGTTTTACCAAAACCAGAATTCGCGAGTAGAATGGCTAGCTGTGGTTGAATGTCTTCCGTTTTCTCAATATCAGCAATGTTTTTCCACATATCCATAAGAAGGTCCAGCTCATCACGCTGGACATAAACGTTCCGCCATCGATATGCCAGGCGGTCTGGTTCTTCATTAGGATCAACATCACTGCCATCCGGAGCCTCAATTTCCTTAAAGATACAGCTAAGCTTGTTCGCATCCGGCTTTGGCATTAGAACGCTAGCTCCAATAATTAGTGTTAAATTGATACTATGATTTAACAATCTTTAAATGTAATTTATCATCATTCACTTCCGCAATTTTTTTATCAAGAACAGCTTCATTGTAGTCCCCCGCAAGCCGGTGTAGTCCCTGGCGATAATATTCCTGAGCGGCTTCAGGTTCATCCATGTTGTCTTCCAATAAGCGAGCCAGTTTTAAATAATTTTCTGGCATAGGATTTATTGCGATACTGGCTTCAAGATAATTTCTGGCTTTACCCCAGAATGAACGTGAGAGACACATTTTCCCAAGAGATAATAATAAATAGGCATCGTT
>JAJRUF010000218.1 GCA_024277935.1 Gammaproteobacteria bacterium | reverse complement strand
TGTTTTTGGAGGTAAAATAACCACCCCCACAAAAGTAACCATCTTCATCCCGAAGACCGCTTCAGAGCCAATCCAACCAACCCCGAAGAGCCGACCATTATAACCCTTCAATTCCTTTTGTCAAAGCTTATTTAAAACCTATTTGAATAATGAATTATTAAGCTTCAAACTAATAAACCGTGTCGCTTCCTGCGTGCTCTAAGGGTTAAGCCCAACCCTGAAAGAACAGCGTATTCTACAGGTTTATATTTAATCGTCAAGGCTTTATTTCTACTTATTTACTTTTTTAAGCAGACCAATAAAGCGACTGCCAATACAAGGCTTCTATCAACCTCATATAATAGACTTACGAACTCCCCTTATCTTCAAACGGCATCTTTTGTAAACGTGAATATACACCCTGTTTTTTAACCAACTCCTGATGGCTTCCCCTCTCGACAATTTGCCCCTGGTCCATGACTAAAATCACATCTGCCTTTTCAATGGTTGATAAGCGGTGAGCAATCACCAAAGTCGTCCTATTTTCCATTAATTTTTCCAAAGCCCTTTGAATATACCATTCAGATTCTGTATCCAAAGCAGATGTTGCTTCATCTAAAATTAATATAGGTGCATTTTTGAACAAAGCCCTCGCCAATGCTAGTCTCTGGCGCTGGCCACCCGACAGTTTAACACCATGTTCCCCAACCATTGACTCAAAACTTTCTGGCAATTTTTCTATAAACTCCATTGCATATGCATCCTTTGCAGCTTTTTTTATTTCCTGGAAGTCAATCTTCTCATCAGGTATCCCATAAGCTATATTATGAGTCACCGTATCATTAAACAGTGTTACATGTTGTGTAACTAATGCTATTTTCTTACGTAGATTATCTAACTTGTATTTATTACAATCCACTCCATCAATTAATACCTGACCTGAATCAAATCTATAAAAACGTGGAATTAAATTGGTCAAAGTACTTTTACCACTACCCGAAGCACCGACCAGGGCAACTGTTTGACCAGGCTTAATATGAAAGCTAATATTATTAATAGCCTTCTTTTTAACTCCAGGGTATGAAAATGAAACGTTCTTAAATTCAATTCGCCCCTCACAGTCCTCTGTAATATACTGACCACTATCTTCTTCTACCGCTTCATCCAACACTTCAAACAAAGATTGAGCAGCAGCAATCCCTTTTTGCATCGATCCATTTGCATCACTTAATAGACGTATTGGTCTTGGCAATAAAAATGCTGTCGTTAAATAAGCTACAAACTCACCCGCCGAAGCGCCCGACATTAAAGTTAAAGCTAAGTACATTAAAACTCCCAGTGCAATTGCAATAATAAGTTGCATAAGTGGGCTATGAATTGCTACCGTAGCGGCTTGCTTTAAAGTCTGTCTCCTATTAAAAGCACTACGCTCATAAAACCGCTTCCTCTCATAGGTCTCCCCACCAAAACTTCGCACAATCCGGTGCCCCCCCACCATTTCAGAGGTAATTTGAGTCATATCTCCTACCGACTCTTGTACGTTCTTACTTAACCGCCTCAATCGTTTGCTTACATAACTAACCAACCAGGCAATGACTGGGGCTATAGTTAAAGAGACCATTGATAGTTGCCAGTTCATATATACTAAATATGAAAATAAGCCTATTGCTGTAAAACCTTCTCGGACAAAAGTCCGTGCAGAATCTGTTGTTGCCTGGGTCACCTCTCCAACATTGTGAGTGATTCGTGACATCATATAGCCACTATTATTCTCATCAAAGTACGACACAGGTAACCGTGTGTACTGATTAAAAATTGCACATCGCAAAGTATGTACAACATTAACAGAAACTCTGGCAAGAAAATAATTACCTAAATAAGAGCCAATACCACGTATCAAAATCAACCCAACAAATAGCAATGGAAGATACTCCACCCCTTGCCGTGAATCCGTCTGTAAAGTATCAATAATATGCTTAATGATTGCCGCAAATGCTGGTTGTGTAGCAGCATAGATTAAGTACCCAAAAATACTTACAACAAACAACTTCCAATGAGGGCGAATATATTTCAAAAGCCGTTTATATATATCCATTCCTGATATTATTTTTGATTCATCTATCTGTGCTTTCTTTTTTTTCATATTTTTACAATAAATTTACCAGGATATTATTTTCCACACCTAAGGCCCAACCGACACGTTATTCTCTCAACATGATCACCCAAAAAGCACTATACAACAAAAGTCACTTCAAATTTAGAAAACATAAATTTATGTATAAACAAGGGTTGCAAGTACCTCCCTATTACTAGCTGGATCTCGACTACTACTTAGCATGTTGCAAATCAATCGTTGTTCTCTTCCGTAACACACCTAACCACCTAAATCTAAACCTATACCACTTAGCTACATAGCCGCTTTTTGTCGAGATCATTAAGCAAAGCCTTTTTTACTTACTCCAATTCACGCGACTAATAGGCAAGCGATTAAGCTCATCCTGATAAAACTTCCACTTAGGCATAAAGGTATCCATTAGCATAATAAACCGCCTATTATGACTTCGCTCCAATAAATGCACCATTTCATGCACGACCACATATTCTAGTAATTCAATCGGCTTTTTAGCTAACTCTAGGTTTAGCCAGATGCGCTGTGCAACGGGGTTACAGGTTCTCCATTTAGTTTTCATTTTCTTAACACCAAATTCTTTAACACTCACATCCATTAATTTTTCATATTTGTGGATTATCATAGGAATTAGTTGTTTAAGCTCGCTTCTATACCACTCATTCAAAATAGCAGCTTTTTTTTCTGTTGATGTACCAGGGCGTATATACAAGGTTATAGCAGAATGGTCTAACACCACTTTAGACGGGTACTTATGCTCTATTATTTTCAATAAATACCGTTCACCTTTAAAATAATGACTTTCATGTTCTACACAACCCCTTGCTAACTCTCTCGCTTGAGCTTGTAATTTTTTCTGCTGTTTTCTAATCCACGGTAATTTTGAAACAACAAATACACGCAAGTTATCCAATGGCATTGAGTTAGGCGCAGATACTCTAACCTTACCCTCAGGAGGATAGATACTTAAATACACATTCTTAATATCTTTTTTAACCACCTGAATAGTCAATTTTCCTAACTGCAATTCACACATCCTTAATATTCCTGTTACTATTTAATAATTTCAAAAAACCGCTCAACCTTATCAACACCTTTCAGCATATTCAATTACCTCATCAATACCATTATTTACAATCACGTCAATCAAATAGCGCATACCGCTTCATAGGCTTTTAGATTAATGACCTCACCACTGGCTTTACGAATAAGCTCTCTTAATTTTAAATAAAACTCTAAATATATTTGATATGTACCTGTTGTGCCACATCATAACCAGTTGTTACGTTCCTTCTTATATAAGGATTAACAAGCTAAAATATTCCATAGTGATTTAGGGTTTAATACCCCCCATTCCCCAAAATAAATCGAAAAAAAAGGGCGAAATCCTCGACAATTAGTGTTCCCAAAACCCTAATTC
>JAJRUF010000217.1 GCA_024277935.1 Gammaproteobacteria bacterium | reverse complement strand
TCGTTTAACTTACTCATTTATTGGGACTTTTAGATTGTTTTTTAGGCTTCCTATTTTACCATTTATGAGTAAGTTCTTCTTTTTTTTAGCTCATCTTGCTAAGAATATTCTTCGGTTTTATTGGTTTTGCAAGAGGCTCAAAGGAGTCATAATTAAATTCAGTATTTCCTAATAGGGTAAAATCAACATTATCCACTGGGTTAAAGACTATAGCCCAAGCTGAAATAGGTAATAGCAACAATATTAGCAATAAATTAATTTTAGTTTTTAATAACATTACTCGTCCTATTTATAATTTAGGTGAAATTATTCATAATAAAAATAACCTCATTCTAAATAAAGAATAAGACACTTGTATTACAATATAAATTATTGTAATACAAGTAAACTCTATTTTAGTTGCTCTCCTTATTCACGCCAACCCCAAAGCTTTCTAATACCATTAAGAAAACACCTACGCAAATAGCTGAATCAGCAATATTAAAAGCCGGCCAGTGCCAAGTCTGATAATACACATCTAAAAAATCAATCACATAGCCATAAGCTACACGGTCAATTAAATTGCCTATTGCCCCACCTAAAATTAAAGCAAGAGCAACGGCTAATAAAGTTTGATGTTCTTTTAAACGATATAACCAAACGGTTAAAATAATACTGATAATTAAAGCCATTGCAGCAAAAAACCAGCGCTGCCAGCCACCTGCTTCACTTAAAAAGCTAAAAGCAGCACCTGTATTGTGTACATAGGTTAAATTAAACCCAGGAATAACAGCAATAGACTCATATAGGCGCATTGAACCATCAATTACAATTTTACTCCACTGATCAAGAATCAGTACAATAAGAGATAACCATAAGCATTTAAGCATTTTAATTTTATTGTTGATTTATATGACTTTCAGAAGTCAACGGTTGGTAGAGACAAGGCAGGCCTTGTCTCTACATTTTTATTACGCATATTTTCGGTTGTGGTAAAACCTAAGTTTA
The DNA here is from genome assembly GCA_024277935.1 of Gammaproteobacteria bacterium. Classification (GTDB taxonomy): domain Bacteria; phylum Pseudomonadota; class Gammaproteobacteria; order Methylococcales; family Methylomonadaceae; genus QPIN01. Next base: position 25,410 of record JAJRUF010000217.1, on the reverse strand, counting down.
AGCGTAGCAACAAGACCTGTATTGATTACGCAAATTGACGCGTTTCTCCATCACCCACGATATTCTCTACACAACGGCCGCAAAGTTCTGGGTGATCTTTGTTAGTCCCTATATCTTCACGGTGATGCCAACAACGGGTACATTTTTCATGTTCTGATACGGTTACTTTTAGTTTAATACCTTCTACTTCCGTTTGAATAGCATCATCCGGACAAAATTTCTCGTCGAACAATGTTGTACCAGACGTGATAAACACAAAATGCAATTCAGAAGCAATCAGGTTTAAAGTAGATAAATAATCTTCATTACAGTACAGCTCTACTTCTGCATTGAGTGAGGAGCCAATTTCACCTTTAGATCTGACTTGCTCTATTTCTTTACTTACCGCAGCTCGCACAACACTTATTTTTGCCCAGAATTCACGATCCATTGGGGTATCAGTATCGAGTGTAAATAAACCTTCATACCAAGTTTCTAAAAAGATCGAATCACTACGCTTACCAGGGATATATTGCCAAATTTCATCAGCCGTAAAACTGGTAATTGGAGCCAGCCAACGCGCCAATGCTTCAATAACATGATACATTGCGGTTTGTGTTGAGCGACGAGCCAATCCATCTGGTTTAGCGGTATATTGTCTATCTTTTACAATATCAAGATAAAAACCACCTAAATCCATTGCACAGAAATGGTGAACCTTTTGAAAAACTTGTTGAAAATGATAAGACTCATACCCAGCAATCACATCTTGTTGCAGTTGGTAGGCTTTATCAACAGCCCAGCGATCAAGGGGCAACATATCTTTAGCCGCCACTAAATCAGTGGCAGGGTCAAAATCATTCAAGTTTGAGAGTAAGAAACGTGCTGTATTTCTTAATCGACGATAGCCATCTGATGTGCGCTTTAAAATTTCATCAGATACATTCATTTCACCCCGATAATCAGTGGCCGAAACCCAAAGGCGTAAAACATCAGCACCTAAGTTTTTCATAATACTTTGTGGGGCAACTACGTTACCTGCTGATTTAGACATTTTTTTGCCATCTGCATCAACGGTAAAGCCATGCGTTAAAACAGATTTATAAGGTGCAACACCATTCATCGCTGTGGATGTGAGTAATGATGATTGAAACCAGCCTCTATGCTGGTCGGAGCCTTCAAGGTACAAATCAGCTGGGAACCGTAGTTGGTTACGCTTATTTAATACCGCAGCATGGGTAACCCCTGAATCAAACCAGACATCTAAAGTATCTTGCATTTTGTCATATTGCTCAGCATCATCACCAATTAATTCAGCTGCTTCTAGCTCAAACCAGGCTTCAATCCCTTTGTCTTCAATACGCTGAGCAACTTCCTCTATTAATTCAGCCGTACGAGGGTGAAGCTCCCCTGTTTCTTTATGGACAAAAAAAGTAATCGGCACACCCCATGTCCGTTGACGAGAAATGCACCAGTCAGGGCGACCATCAATCATACTTTCGATACGAGCTTGCCCCCAATCCGGTATCCATTGTACTTGCTTAACTTCTGCTAACGCTTGTGCACGTAATGTGTTCTTATCCATAGAGATAAACCATTGAGGTGTTGCTCTAAAAATAATAGGCGTTTTATGACGCCAGCAATGTGGATAGCTATGTAAAATAGCTTCGTGATGGGCTAATTTCCCTTTTTCTTTTAATACTTCGAGCACATGTTCGTTAGCACTAAAAACATGTTCGCCAGCAAAAAACTCTGTGCTGGGTAAAAACACACCATTACTATCGACGGGATTATCAACAGGCAAACCATTTTTCATACCAACAATATAATCATCTTGACCATGACCAGGTGCGGTATGTACAGCACCGGTTCCTGCATCCGTGGTCACATGATCGCCTAAAATAATCGGTACTTGGCGATCATAAAAAGGATGTTGTAATAACTGTTTGTCTAATGCTTCCCCTTTGCAATAAGCTAGAACGTGGTGTTCTCCCACGCCATATCGCAACATAACATCTTTTAGCAGTACATCGGCTACCACTAAGCGTTCTTGTTTACCATCAATTTCACATTGAACAACTACATATTCAAGCCCAGGGTTTAATGAGACCCCTTGGTTGGCAGGTAATGTCCACGGTGTGGTGGTCCAAATCACAACAGACAAGTCGCCTTCGCCATGATGACCAGGCACACTGTGGCAACTTGCTATAAAGGCTGCTTCATCAACCACTTGGAATTTTACATCGATTGCAGGTGAATGTTTGTCTTCATATTCAACTTCTGCCTCCGCCAAGGCGGAGCCACAATCAGTACACCAATGAACAGGTTTTGAACCTTGAGTTAAATGGCCTTTCGCTGCAATTTTCCCTAAGGAGCGCACAATATCCGCTTCAAAAGCAAAATCCATGGTCAAATAAGGTTTTTCCCACTCCCCTAAAATACCTAAACTAATAAATGCTTCTTTTTGAGTTTTAACTTGTTTAGCCGCATAAGTACGGCACTCTTTACGGAAGATTGCAGGCGACACTTTAACACCGGCTTTACCAACTTTCTTTTCTACCATTAACTCAATAGGTAGGCCGTGACAGTCCCAACCTGGCACATAGGGCGCATCAAAACCATTCAATGTTTTTGATTTTAAAATAATATCTTTCAACACTTTATTGACGGCATGGCCAATATGAATCTCACCATTGGCATAAGGAGGGCCGTCATGCAAAATAAAAGGAGGCCGACCGGCTGTTTTTTCCCTAATTTGCTGATATAGCCCTGCTTTATTCCATTTTTTTAAACGTTCAGGTTCACGTTGAGCCAAGTTGCCTTTCATTGGAAAAGAGGTCTTAGGTAAATTCAGTGTTTTTTTGTATTCCATCTTTCTAATTTCAACTATTTAAAGGGGTAATTTGCGGTATAGATTAAGGCTATTAATCGCCAATAATTGATTGGTTTTTAAAGCATTAAAATCTGTTTAGCAATAACAATATCTTTTTCTATTTGTCCTTTCAATTCATCTAATGATTGAAAACGAATTTCATCTCTAATCTTTTTCTTAAAAAATACTTCCACATAATGTCCGTAAATTTCTTCGTTGAAATCAAACAAATGTGTTTCTAAAATAACTCTTTTGCCACCATCAACCGTTGGCCGAGTACCTACATTGGCAATACCCTGAATTTTTCTGTTAGCAATGCCTGTCATGGTAACAGCATATACACCTGTAATAGGTGTATTGCGCCTAAACATACGGATATTAGCGGTAGGAAATCCTATTGTTCTACCCCGTTTATTACCATGAGCCACACGGCCACAAACAGAGTAATCTCTACCTAACATCTGCTTAGCTTTGGACAAATCACCCAGGCCAAGTGCATCTCTAATTAAAGTACTACTTACTCGGTGTTGATTAACAAAAAATGAATCTGTCGATTCAACACTAAAACCAAACTCAAGACCTTTTTCGTGTAGCATGGAAAAATTTCCTAGCCGTGCTTTACCAAAATGAAAATCATCACCGATAACTAAATGTTTAACATTAAGTTTATTCACTAATAAATCAGCAATGAAATCCTCAGCTTTATAGTTTGCAGTGTTTTGGTTAAATTTAATAATCACCAGCTTATCAACGGCTAAGGATTTAAACTGGATGATTTTGTCTCGCAACCTCGTTAGCCTGGATGGTGCATTTTCTCCTAAGAAAAATTCCAAAGGTTGTGGCTCAAACATCATAACGACAACAGGCAGGCCCATGCTCTTACCTTTAGCCGCTAGTTTATCAATTACCTTTTTATGCCCCGTATGAACGCCATCAAAGTTCCCAACCGTTAATACACAGCCATTTTGTAATGGCTTAAGGTGAGATAAGCCCCTAATTATTTGCATAAACCGATAATATTATTAAATCTCATTATTCTAACACCAACCTCGCTCTAAAATCATTGGTTTAGCCGGTTTTTTGCTTTCATTAGCTTATTGGCAAAATGCAGGGGGGCGTGATGTTTTTGAGGGGACCGGTTTCTCGATCGGGCCCTGTACTTGTAGAGTGGCTGGTGAACTTGGTTTTAATTGCCGTGACTGGGGTATCTTGGTCGCAAAAATTCAAAACCTATTACCCAAAAATTATAACTGAACAAACCAAGCCAACTGGAGTATGCTTTAGAGCAATGGGAGTGGTCAACCCCGTGTTAATTAATGCATCTGTATCTTTAATATACCTGTAACACAGACACTAGCTATTATTGGTTAAAATACTCTAGATTCCTCAATACCCCTTACCCTATGGCTTATACTTTATTACCTGAACTTCAACAGATTGAAACGATTATTCAGCAGGATAATAAATATCTGTCTACTGAAGTGCTTGGACATATTCCCTATAAAGATCAACTCTTTCCTATATATGCACTTTCGCTTGGTAGCACTGCAGTTAATACACCCTGCATTACCTTTGTTGGGGGTGTTCACGGTTTAGAGCGTATTGGCACTCAGGTTGTTGTAACATTTCTGGAAACACTGCTAACAAGGTTGCGCTGGGATATGAGCTTTGAAGACTTATTACAACGGGTTCGCATTATTTTTTTACCTTTGATAAACCCCGTAGGCATGGTAAATCAAACACGTTCTAATGGTCAGGGTGTTGATCTTATGCGTAATGCCCCAGTGGATTGCCTAGAATCAGCCCTTTATTTAGGTGGTGGGCATAGAATTTCAGATAAATTACCCTGGTACCGTGGAAAGTTAGGAGATGCAATGCAAATGGAAGCTCAGTTATTGTGCGACTTTATTACCAAGAAAGTTTTACCTGCACCTTTTAGCCTTGTGCTTGACTGTCATTCAGGGTTTGGTTTTCATAATCAAATTTGGTTTCCTTACGCCAAAACTCGCTTAGAGCCAATCAAACATATTGGTGAGATTTATTATTTACGGGAATTGTTTTTTCAAACCTACCCCTACCAAAATTATAAATTTGAACCGCAATCACAACATTACTTAACTCACGGTGATATATGGGATCACCTCTATCAACAGTCTTTACAGCAAAATAATATATTTTTACCTTTGACACTAGAAATGGGTTCATGGCGGTGGATTCGTAAAAACCCACTTCAATTAACCCAGGCACTTGGCTTGTTTCATCCCATTAAACCCCATCGGGTTAACCGGGTGCTTAGAGGTCATTTAATTTTAATGGAATTTTTACTCCATGCTACTTTATCCTATAAAAAGTGGCTCAGTGAAAGTGACAGCAAAATAATGACTCAACGAGCAATGGAGCTTTGGTATTATGACAAACAATAAAAGCTATTTTATTTTAATTCGTGGATTATTACGGGAGCAGCGACATTGGGGTGATTTTACCCAAAAGCTAAAACAGCAATTCCCATTGGCTAGAGTCATTCCTTTAGATATACCTGGCAATGGCTGTTTATATAAGCAAACCAGCCCTAATACTATTGCCGAACTTACCGATGCATTACGCCAACAACTACCTAGCCGATGTCAACTAAACTTAATTGCTATTTCTATGGGAGGGATGATTGCAGTAGATTGGATGAACCGTTACCCAACGGAAATAAAATCCACTGTTTTAATTAATAGTAGCTTACGCAATTATTCACCTTTTTATCAGCGATTACGTTGGCAAAACTATCGCTCTATTATTAGTTGTTTATTTGGAACTGCTGAACAAATGGAGCAATTAATTCTAAAATTGACATCAAATAATCAGCAAAATAATAATGAATTATTAGGGCTATGGAAACAGTGGCGTGAACAATATCCAGTCACTAATAAAAGTGCGTTTAGGCAATTGCTTGCAGCCGCTAAATTTATTGGCGAGACGAAACCTATGCATCCATTACTTATTGTGGCATCAAAAAAGGATCAACTGGTTGATTACCGTTGCAGTTTAGCCTTAAAAAAATCTTGGCACTCTAACTATCAAGAACACCCAACAGCTGGACACGACCTGCCGCTTGATGATCCTGACTGGTTAATCGGAGCAATTGCTCATTGGTATTCTGGTTTATGAGTTTTAGACGGCTTTAGTATTAATTTTTTGCTCAATTTCATCAACGCGTTTTTCTAATGCCTCTAATTTAGAGCGTGTTTTAGCTAAAACTGCCTTTTGCACCTCAAACTCTTCGCGAGTGACTAAATCTAGCTTTCCTAAAGCTCCTTGTAAAATAGCATGGAATTTTTTTTCCATATCATCTTTTACATTGCTTAAGCCAGGAGGTATAGCATTTGCCAAACGGTTAGCCATATCATCAATTGATTTTGAATCAAACATAGGTATTTTTCCTTGTTACAAATTAATTTATAAGGTTATTTTAGCATAGAAGGTGACACTCCCACAGAGACCTCTCAATTTGGCGTAAAATCACAATATATTGACAGTAAGAAAGGTAAAACAATGAAAGTAGGTTTAATTGGGTTGGGTGCGATGGGTTCTGGAATGGCCACTAATTTGGCTAAAGCAGGTTTATTGTCAGCGGTTTATAACCGAACAGAAAAAAAAGCAAAGGAGTTGTCAGCTCAGCTTAATATTACTTATTGTAAAACCCCCCAGCAACTGGCTGGACAGGTTAATATTATTTTAATCTGTATCTCTACAGACCAAGATGTTTTAGAAATTATCGAAACAATTGAGCCAGTAATTCATAAAAATTCAATTGTAGTGGATATGTCTACTGTGAGTAATGAAACTGCTATTAAAGCAGCCGCTATATTAGCCAAAAATCAAGTAGCTTTTTTAGATGCTCCCGTTTCAGGTGGTGTTGAAGGTGCAAAGGCTGGCACTTTATCTATGATGGTGGGTGGAGATGCTGAGGTTTTAACAAAAATTCACCCTGTGCTTGCCGCTATGAGCTCACGTATTGTCTATATGGGGGCTGTTGGGACAGGTCAAAGCACTAAAGCGGTTAATCAAATAATGGCCGCTGGCATTAATCAAGCGGTGACTGAAGCATTAGCTTTTGCTCAAGCTCAAGGGCTAAATATGGAAAAGCTTATTGAGGTTATTTCAGCGGGTGCGGCAGGAAACTGGTTTTTGCAGCATAGGGGGCTAAGTATGAGCCTCGGGGTTTTTGACCCTGGATTTAAAGTAGCTCTACACTATAAAGATTTAAAAATTTGTCAGAAAATGGCACAGCAGACATCAATGCGACTAGGTTTAACCGATAAAACAGTTGTTGATTATAAGGCGCTTATACAACAAGGCCGAGGAAATGAGGATATTTCAGCTTTGTACCGTTTAAAAAGGACGGAAAATTAACGATTAGTTTAATCCATTAATGCTACTCATTTGTAGAGCTGACTTTAATCCGCAATAACTTATAAATATTGCTTCTATAGCAGAGTAAAGTCCGTAGCCCTTTCTGTTGGACGGCTTCAAAGCAAAACTAATGATTAAATAATAAATAACTAGCAAACTGCTCCAATTGCTGTAATTTTTTGCTGTGCGGAATAAGCTGCCGTAAAGTGTAGAGTTTATTTTTTGCTGCTATTAATTGAGCTTGAGCAAGTAAGTCTAAGGTGTCCTTAGTTTGCTGTTGAATTAAAAATTCGCGAAAAACTAAGGCTGTTCTAGTTATTTTTAAATGTAAAGACTGACTAATGGCCATGCTACTTTTCTCAATATTATTATTTAGCATTGCCTGTATGGCAACCGATAAGTAATATTGTGCAGACTGCTCAGAACTAACAATATTACTTAAATCAGCTTTACACCTTGGACAGCATAACGCTTGTTTTAGGCGTGCATTACAGCAGGGGCAACGCTCTATCATGATTCCAGATAATAGATAATATCGTTTAATTTTTCGACATATTCATCTAACTTTACAATATCTTCAGAGCTTATGCAGTCGCTAATCACTTCAATTAAATCAACCATATCTTCTTTATCTTCGTTGGAGATAGTGTCGAATAAGCTTTCTGCTTTATTGATAACAGCACGGGCTGTTTCTATTTCGGGTAAAACGGTGTGTTCGCTTACCTGAGATTCATCTGGTTCATACAAGCTGGAATCCAGTTTGCCAAATAAGGATGTAACTCGCTGTTTAGCGGCTTCCATACTAGTGTTTTCAAAACTTGATAAGGCATTGTTAATAGTGATGGACTTTTCTAAGCCTGTGGCTTTTTCTTGTGCGGAAACCTGTAACATACCGTTAAGGTCAAGGGCTAAAGTCAGTGTGATAATATTTCCGGCTTCTACATCTCGTAGTCCTTCAATTGTGAATTCCCCTATTTTTACATTGTTTAATGCATCAGGATCTTCGCCTTGGTAAATAGTTACTTCAACGGTCTCTTGGGCATCATAACTGGTTGCAAAAGCATCTGATTTACGGCTTGGTAAAACACTATTTTTATGAATGATAGGGACAAAAGTAAAGGGGTAGGATTCTCCATTTAAAATACTGATTGCGCTGGTACCATAAGTATAAGGGGTCACATCAACTAGAACAGTATCTACTTGCTGACCATTGATCATGGCCGCTTGAATAGCTGCACCCATAGCAACACATAAATCTGCATTGATTTCACCATGAGGCTCAAAGCCGAACTCATTAGTCAGACGCTCACGAATATAAGGGGTGCGAGTTGAGCCACCAACTAAAATGATTTCATCAATATCAGAGGCAATTATGTGTGCTCCTTTCAAGGCAATATGGGTTGCATCCATCGTGGCATTAATATAGTCTTCAATCATTTCTTCGTATACCATTCGTGACAATTCGATTGATAAATGAATGGGCGAGCCTTCATGTTCCAGCAAATATTCTTCATCAATCTGTGCATAAGGCTGGTCAGAGAGTAAAAACTTAGCATTTTCAGCGGCGCGGTTAAGACGCGCCATGGCTTTACTATGTTGACGCGCATCTACACCAAAGCTCTCTTGTAAGTGCTTAACTAGATACTCAATAATTTGTTGATCAAAGTCATCACCGCCCAAATGGTTATCACCATGGCTGGCAAGTACTTCAACCACGCCTGATTCGATATTAACCACTGAAACATCAAAAGTACCACCGCCTAAATCATAGACCAAGATATGTTTTTTCTCGGACTGGTTAGAGTCATAAGTTAAAGCGGCAGCAGTCGGTTCGTTAATCATCCGTACCACTTCTAGCCCTGCAATCTCGCCTGCTTCACGGGTTGCCTGGCGCTGTGCATCTGAAAAATAAGCTGGGACGGTAATAACTGCTTTAGTGACTGGCTGTCCAAGGTATTTTTCGGCAATCGTTTTTAGACGTTTGAGAATAATGGCTGAAATTTCCTGAGGACTGTAGTCCTGTCCAGCCATATTTATTTGAGTATCCTGCCCCATCAGGCGCTTGATGGATTTAATAGTACGTTCGGGGTAAACCAGATATTGATTTCTAGCAGTTTCTCCAACAATAACCTCGCCGTTATCATCAATTCCTACAAAAGAGGGGAGGATATTTTTATCACCATCACTGATAACGGTGACATTACCCTGTTCAACAACTGCAACTTCAGAGTTAGTGGTACCTAAATCTATACCAATAATTACTTCATTCATAAACTTTATTTCTCATTAAATTTATTTACTTTAACCTCTGCTAATCGCAGAACCTGGTTTTTATATAAAAAGCCTGTTCGCAACTCATCAACAACTATTCCATTATCCAGTTCTTGGTTACTAATGGTTTCTACCGCATACATTTTTGTCGGGTCAAGTAATTTACCCACACATTCTATAGGATGTACCTGGTAACGTTGTAATAACTGAGTAAAACGCTTTAAACTCATTAGCTGGCCTTCTTCAAAACGTTTTATAAAAGCAATATCTTTTTTTCTAGAGCTTTTAAACAGTGTGCTAACCGGCTGATAGTTTTGTAAAACATTGCTAGCTGACAACAAGCTATCATAAATATCAATAAATTCTAGTAACAGAGTACGCATTACTTTATCTTGTTGCTGCTCAAGACTTTTACGGGTTAAGGTGAGTTCTTTAGATAAATGGGCCTTATCCTCTTGTACTGTTGTTAATGCTGAACTAAGGGTGTCCAAGGTGTTTTTAAACTGCCTTGACTCGGCCTTTACTTCCGATCTCAGGCTGGCCAATTCACTAAGCAAGCTAAATAAGTCAGGCTGTTGGGCAACAGGACTTAAGTCAAGGGAGCTTTGTTGTAAATAGTTTTGAAATTGCTCAAGTACTTCGATTTTTTGTGCTTCAGTGGTCATTATTTTTTTGTTGTAGCAATAGCATTCTGGACAGTTGATTCATCAACGGCTGCATTTAACAGGAGGTTAAAATTTGCAGGAGTCAATGAAACTTTATGCTCAGTTTTTAAGGCTTGCTCAATAACTTGATTAAAGTTGGCATCAGGAAGACTAAATAATTCATGGGCGAGTCGACTTTTTTGGTCTTTAATCGCTGAGTAAGCGCTATGTATTATCTGAAATTGCTCGGGTTCGTGGTCGGGTGGGTTCTGTTTTACATGTTGTAAGTAAGCGTGCTTGATTTCAGCATCATTCGCCCCAGAATTAATATTTAAAATTTGATAAGGTGATTTCATAATAGGTATTAAAAAGGGCATTTATTACTTTGGTTAACATTAAAGGCATCAAGCACATCAGAAATATTGATATTAATATCAATATTTAAGTTATCTGCCGCTTTTAAAAAGGCTAATGCTGTAAGCAAATTTGGGTTTCTCATCAGGGCAGACATTACTTTTTCTATGCTGACAGCACCATTAACAACGTCTTTAAGTAAACGTTCAGGAGAGGTGTTTTTTGCTATAGTCTCAGCTTGTCGACCCATCTTGCCTACCACGCTCTCTGAAAGGTGTCCAAATAAACTTTCCATAGGATCAAAAAGGTACTCTTCATCTTCCTCCTCAGCGAAACCAAAGAGCTTGTCGAGAAAGTCCATACTACGTTGAGGGTGGGCATAATAATAATCATCAAGAAAAGGCTTAATTAATAAGCTTGCACGCTTGTCTTTATCTTCAGAGGTTTGTTGCTGAGCTTTTTCTAAACGCAGAATAAAATTATAATTACAGCTTTCAGGCTCTCCATTACAGTTAGAATAGGCTTGGTAATAATGCCAAATAGGTTTGTTCCACCTATCTAAGGCTTGCTTTGAGCAATAACGTAATAATTGAAAGGCATTATGCTTATCCAGAGCCTCGGTTAAACTTAAAAATAAATCTTCAGTATAACTTTGTTCTGCTAGTGATATTTTTAAAGCGGGTTTAATTTTGTCCAAAGCCTTGTGTAGTAAAGGCTCAATACTTTTGTCTTTACCATAGTATTCAAGCTGTTGAATAACACGTTTTAACTCCTGTTCAGAAAGCAGGTAGCCTTTGACGGGTATTAATACCTTTAAAATACTGGTGTAAGGTAAGTTGGCTAACAAAGCTTCCATGGCAACCTGAAAATAAGCATTTACGGGGTCTAAATGCTGATGGTTCAGTGCCTCAGCAATGTATTTAAGCCCTTTTTCTTTACCTTCAGAGACAAAACAAAGTATCCCACGTAAAAGTTGAGTTTGACTAAGGTAATGTTTACCCAGTTTTAATGCTTCTGCCTGGTTAATTTCATTATCAACCAAGTGGTATTTTTTACTGGTAATGAGCACCCTGGCATGTGCTAAATGACTGGTAAACAAAACGTCTTTGGCAAAAGTATTAAGAGGGTCTTGTTTTAGAATTTTTAAAGCAAATTGACAGGCTTTTTTGTTTGCCTTATTGTCCATGGCGGTGTTAATGGCCTGGGTTAAAATATCAATATTATCTGGAAATTTTTCCAAGGCCTTTTTTAACCAGGATTTATATTCCTTTATATCTTCATCATATTGACTCAAGTCATGCAGAATTTGCTTGTAGCTAGATAAGTCTTCAGGATCATACTCTAAGCTATCAATGATAAGCTGAGTACTTTCTTCTGATGAAGGTTGTTGTTTGGCAATATGGCGCTGAATAAAGGCTATTTTTAAATGATTATCCGGATTTTCCTCAGCTTTTAAAGCATCAATACAGTTTAACCAATGCTCTTCAGCAGCATAAGTATTATCTTTACTCTCATAAACTAAAGCCTTTATGCGGTTTTCTTCAAACACACCAGGGCGAGTAAAATATTTATTAAAATCACGCCGCCCAGCAGGATAATGCGCTAATAAAGCCTGACAAAACTGCTGGATAAAATCTGAATCCCATAAGGACTGGTATTTAATGGCTACGTTAAATTTTATTTTGTCATTTAAGCGGTCTTTATGTTGAATTAAATAATCAATAAACTGTATTTGTTCTTTATTAAAGCCTTTTAGTTTAGTAATTAATTTACGCTGTTTATTACTGAGGGTGGCGAGTTTATCCAGTAATTCTTGTCCCTCTAAAGTAAAGCTTAATAATAAATTGGCCGCTTGTGAATAAATTGAATTGTCAGGTATTTTAGTCAATAATTTTTGAGCTTGAGAAGTCTCTTCTGGTATAAGCTGCACAGCATTTAATAAAGTTCGTAAATCTTTAAAAGCAGAGCGATAAGGGATACTTTTTAAATCATTATTTAACTCATCTCGTTTATTATCTTGATAATGCTGTAGTGCCGTTTTTATAATTTCAAGCTGGGTAATTAAAACTGAACTCTGGGGTAAATATTGTTGCAATTCAGGCTGTTCAGTTAATATTAACAAACCTAATAAAGAACTAAGCTCAGGATACTGTTTATCCAGTTGTTCGGCTGATAATTCGTTTAATGCAGTTTGAAGCTTATTTTGCTCCTTTGTTAGAATTAAGCATAAAATATAATGGTCGTATGCAGCATAAGGAGGCTCTGTATACTGAGTATAGTTACCCCATAACACCAAGGCTTCTTTAGCCATTCCCCTGCTGGCAAAAGATAAAGCACGCTGTAAATAACAAAAAGCTAATTGTTGTTGATATTTTTTATCATCTGTTTCAGCCCACAGTTTTTTATACAGTCTGATCGCTTCTTTATAATGTCCCGAACCTAATTGAGACTGCGCCTGTTGTTCGCTGGTATTAATAGTCATAGGGTAGTGCGTTTATTTGAGATAGATTAGCCACCAAGTTATTATAATGGAATAGTTTTACGCCACAATCAAATTCTTTAATTAAGAAATTAGTTTATGCGCAAAAACAATACTTGTCACAAAATTGTCACATTGTTATTGCACAATAGCCTCATGTTATCAATACAGAGTAGAAAAATATGAAATTAAAATCATTAGTTGTTGCATTAGGTTTTGCTTCAGCAACATTATTAAGTGGTACAGCAGTTGCTGTACAGACCGTTGATGCAGGTGTACCAGAGTATCAAAAAACCAGTGGTGTTTCTGGTAATATCTCTAGTGTAGGGTCTGATACATTAGCAAATTTAATGACACTTTGGGCTGAAGAGTTTAAGCGTAACTATCCCAATGTAAATATTCAAATTCAAGCGGCTGGCTCTTCAACTGCGCCTCCAGCATTAACTGAAGGGACTTCAAACCTTGGCCCTATGAGTCGTAGAATGAAGGATAAAGAGCGTGATGCTTTTGAAAAGAAATACGGTTATAAGCCAACTGTAATTCCTGTTGCTATTGATGCTTTGGCTGTATATGTTAATAAAGAAAACCCCATTAAAGGTCTTTCTATCCCACAAGTTGATGCCATTATGTCATCAACGCTTAAATGTGGACATGGCTCTGAGATTACAACTTGGGGTCAAGCTGGATTAGAAGGGGCCTGGACAAACAGACCTATTCAGTTATACGGGCGTAACTCAGTTTCTGGTACTTACGGGTATTTTAAGAAAAAAGCGCTTTGTAAAGGTGATTACAAAAGCAATGTCAATGAGCAACCAGGTTCTGCATCTGTTGTACAGTCGGTTACTTCTTCATTAAATGGTATTGGTTATTCAGGTATCGGCTATAAAACTTCTGGTGTTAAAGCGGTTCCATTAGCTAAAAAAGAAGGTCAAGCTTTTGTTGCAGCAACACCTGAAAATGCAGTATCTGGAAAATACCCTTTAGCTCGTTTCTTGTATATTTATGTAAACAAACAGCCTAACAAGCCTTTAGCACCATTAGAGCGTGAGTTTATTAAAATGGTTCTTTCTCAAATAGGTCAAAAAGTTGTTATTAAAGATGGCTATATTCCTTTACCAGAAAAAGTGTTGATGAAATCTTTAGAGGCTATTAAATAAATTTCAGTGGAAAGAAGCTCTTTAAATGAACAGGGAGTGCTACAGGGAAGAAAAAAGTAATAGTTCAGAAAAATCTAAGAGGATAATTTAAAGGGTTAGGATTTGTATAAGGATGTACAACACGGATGTCTTAAAGTAATTTTTTTCTCCCTCAGTTGAAAGAGGTTATTTTATTAAAGATTAGCCAGAAGTTACATGTTAGCTTCTGGCTTTTTTATATGTGAAGCATAGAGATAAGTAAAAACTTTAAAAATAATGCTTTCTATAATGTGATGTATATCACACGTTGTCATAAAGCTGTCATATTTGTTTTTTAAACTACTGTAATGAATGAATTAAATAGTAATAAACAGCCCTCTTCTCTATTCCAGCATGGAACATTGACCCACCATCAGCGTTGGCGCTTACTTAAAGATAGTTTAGCAAGTAAGGCTGTCACCTTTGGCGGCCTTGGTGTTATCGTAGCTATTGTATTGATTTTCTTTTACCTGCTTTATGTTGTTGCTCCATTATTTGGTAGTGCAGAAGCAAAATCAATCTCACAATATAATGTGCCTGAAGTAAATGCAGGTAAAACTTTATTGTTGGCAATGGAAGAGCAGAATAAAGTTGCTGTAAGATTTACTGACCAAGGTAAAGTAATCTTTTTTGAAGTGGCGACTGGAAAAATCATTTCAACAGACTCAATTGCAATACCTGAAAATGCCAAAATTTCCAGTTTCTCTCAGGGAAACCCGATAACAGGTGTAGTTGCTTATGGTTTATCAGATGGGCGCGCTGTTATCGCAAAGCATGCTTATAAAATCAGCTACCCAAATGATAAGCGGTTAATTACTCCCGTTATTGAATACCCAATGGGAAAAGAAGCATTATTGATTGATAGTGAAGGACATGCTTTAGATAAAATAGCGATTAGAATTAATGAAGATGGCACAATAATAGCCACTAAAACACAGGATAATAGAATTGTTTTAAGTCGTTATACGAAAGAAGAATCTATGTTTGGTGATGAGACGCTAGAACAAACAACATCTGTTTTAGAGTCAGTAACAATGCCTATTGATTATTTGAAGGTAGATAAAGAACAGCAGTTAATGTATCTGGCGAGTAAAGAAGGCGGATTAAGTGTTTACAATATTGCAAACACAGCAGAGCCAAAGTTAATTGAACATCTTAGAGTTACCAATAAAGGTGCTCAAATTACCAGCCTGGTTTTTTTAAATGCTGAAATTTCGTTATTAATTGGTGATAGTAATGGCTTGGTCTCTCAGTGGTCATTGGTACGAAGCGATAGTAACCAAAAGAGTATGCAAAAATTGAGATCATTTAAAGTCTCTGATTCTGCAGTTGTGTCAATTAATGCTGAACAACGTCGTAAAGGATTTATGATAGCTGATAGCAAGGGTGATATAGGGATATATCATTCAACCGCAGAAAGACAGTTAATCAATGAAAATATTACCCAATCAAGGCCTGAATATTTAACTCAATCTCCCAGAGCCAATGGTTTTTTACTGCAAACTATAGATAATAAAATACACTTTTGGACGGTACATAATGAACATCCAGATGTGTCTTTTTCTTCCATTTGGAAAGAGGTTTGGTACGAAAGTTATCCTAAGCCTGATTATATTTGGCAATCATCGTCATCCAGTAATGATTTTGAGCCCAAACTGAGTTTAACACCCTTAGTGTTTGGAACCTTAAAAGCGGCTTTTTATGCGATGATGGTTGCTATTCCCTTGGCTATTATGGGGGCAATATATACAGCGTATTTTATGGCACCTGCCATGCGTAGCTATGTTAAACCCACTATTGAATTAATGGAGGCATTACCAACAGTGATTTTGGGTTTTTTAGCTGGGTTATGGTTAGCCCCCTTTGTTGAAGCACACTTAGTCGGCGTGTTTTCTTTATTTATGGTGGTTCCCATTGGGGTTATGCTTTTTGCTTTTTGCTGGCAACATTTGCCTAAAGCCATTAGGCACAGCGTTGCTAATGGGTGGGATGCCGCACTATTAATTCCTGTCATTATCATTTCAGCCTGGTTTGCATTTGCTATCAGTCCAATGATTGAGTCGACTTTTTTTGCAGGGAGCATGCAGATCTGGATGAAGGATACTTTTGGCGTAGGCTATGATCAACGTAACTCATTAGTTGTCGGATTAGCCATGGGCTTTGCCGTTATTCCAACTATTTTTTCTATTACCGAAGATGCTATTTTTAGCGTACCCAAAAACTTAACAATAGGTTCATTAGCCTTAGGTGCAACACCTTGGCAGACAATGACCCGGGTTGTACTGCTAACAGCCAGTCCGGGTATTTTTTCGGCTGTGATGATTGGTTTTGGTCGCGCTGTGGGGGAAACCATGATTGTGTTAATGGCAACAGGTAATACGCCAGTAATGGATTTAAGCATATTTCAAGGTATGCGAACCTTGGCTGCAAATATTGCGGTAGAAATGCCAGAGGCAGAGGTTGATAGTACACATTACAGAGTATTGTTTTTAGCGGCTTTAGTCTTGTTTCTATTTACCTTTATATTTAATACTCTGGCCGAGCTCATTCGTCAGAACCTAAGAGAGAAGTACAGTTCATTATGATGATTAAAGAATGGTTTAAAAGTGGATCCCCATGGGTCTGGTTAAATGCTGCTGCGGTAAGTACCAGTATAATTTTAGTCGTAGGTTTGTTATTTTTGATTGCAGTACGTGGTTTAGGACACTTTTGGCCAGCTGATGTAGTTGAGTATCATTATATGGATAATGGTAAAGAGTCTATTATGATTGGAGAGTTAGTCGATACTAGCGTCATGTCTGCGAAAATGGCAAAGGAGTCAGGCTATAAACTACAGGATAATGCCGATACTTTAGTGCAACATTTGATTAAAACAGGTAATAGAGATATTTTAGGGATGGATTTTCGCTGGATACAACAGCAAAATATTAAATCTGAAAGGCTACCTAAAGAGTTGATCACCATTGAAAGGCGAGAGTGGGGTAATTTTTATGGTCGATTAACGGCAGTAAAAGAAAACGGTAGGGTTATTGCTACGGGTGAAAAGGTGTGGACGGCTGTACAAAGCAGGATTGACCGTGCGCATAAAATATATGATGAAATTGAACATATACAAAAAAAACAAATAGGTGCCATTAACTACCGATTAGAAAGACTAAGACTTAAACAAAGAAGCCTTGAACTAAAAGGAAAATGGAATGAGGAATTAGCAAAAGAACAAACCCAGGAAAAAAGTGAGTTAGCTAAAGAGTATCAAGGCTATCAGGCCCAAGCGGCTATTCTTTATAAAGAAATTAATAGAGATAGCATTCTTGCTAAAGACTCAACAGGAATAGAAAAAGAAATTCCTTTAAAATCAATTGTTCACCTTATTCGTGCTAACAATATGGGGGTGTTTACTAAAATCATTACTTATTTTGCTAAGTTTGGTGAATTTATCTCTGAAGACCCAAGAGAAGCCAATACTGAGGGGGGAATTTTTCCCGCTATTTTTGGTACGGTGATGATGGTAATGCTAATGGCTGTTATTGTGACACCTTTTGGTGTGATTGCGGCGGTTTATATGCGTGAATATGCAAAACAAGGTTTTACGACAAGGTTGATTCGTATTGCTGTAAATAATCTGGCAGGTGTTCCTTCGATTGTTTATGGGGTTTTTGGTTTAGGTTTTTTTGTCTATATTTTAGGGGGGAATATTGATGCAATATTTTTTCCTGAAGCCGCACCTGCACCAGTCTTTGGAACACCTGGCTTACTATGGGCTTCACTAACCTTGGCTTTATTAACTTTGCCGGTAGTGATTGTATCAACAGAAGAGGGGCTTTCACGGGTACCTAAATCTATCAGAGAAGGTAGCTTAGCATTAGGGGCAACTAAAATTGAAACCTTATGGCGAACAGTTTTACCGATGGCAAGCCCTGCCATGATGACAGGTTTGATTTTAGCGGTTGCTAGAGCGGCAGGAGAAGTTGCTCCCTTAATGCTGGTGGGTGTGGTTAAACTAGCTCCTACTTTACCTTTAGATGGCAACTTCCCTTTTTTACATTTAGATAGAAAATTTATGCATTTAGGTTTTCATATATATGATGTAGGCTTTCAAAGTCCGAATGTTGAAGCGGCAAGGCCTTTAGTTTATGCGACCTCACTATTACTGGTTATGGTTATTATTGGCTTAAACCTGTTTGCTATCGGAATTAGAAATAACTTACGAGAAAAATTCAGAGCATTGGAAGGTATGTAAATAAAAAGAGGACTGTTATAAGTAAAATAGGATGTGCTAAGGAACGAAGCGCATCAATTACAAATAATACGCTTCGTTCCTTAGCACATCCTACATTAACAAGCTCTACAAACAAAGAAAACAGAATAAATAATATGACTGAACAAAAAACGCATGCATTTGATATGGCTTCCATTGCAAATACAGGGCAAAGTAATAATGAAGTAACTGACACCTGTATTAAAGTTGATAACTTAAATCTTTTTTATGGTGAGAAACAGGCTTTGTTTAATGTAAATATGGAAATGCCAAGAAAAAAAGTAACGGCATTCATTGGCCCTAGTGGTTGTGGTAAATCGACACTGTTAAGAAGCATTAACCGAATGAATGATTTGGTGGATAGCGCAAGAATTGAAGGAAAAATATTATTAGATGGTGAAGATATCTATGATAAAGCAGTTAATGTTGCTGATCTACGCCGACGTGTAGGGATGGTTTTTCAAAAACCAAATCCTTTTCCTAAATCAATTTATGAAAATGTAGCCTATGGCTTACGCATTCAAGGTGTAAATGATCGCCGAACTCTTGATGAAACAGTAGAGAAGTCCTTGCGTGGAGCAGCACTCTGGGACGAAGTAAAAGATCGTTTACAAGATAATGCTTTAGGTATGTCAGGTGGACAACAACAACGATTAGTTATTGCCAGAGCGATTGCGATTGAACCAGAAGTCATGTTGTTAGATGAGCCAGCATCAGCACTAGACCCTATTTCAACCTTAAAAATTGAAGAATTAATACACGAACTGAAAGAACAATACACAATTGTTATCGTCACACATAATATGCAACAAGCTGCCCGAGTCTCAGACTATACTGCGTTTTTATATATGGGTGAGTTAATAGAATTTGGTTCAACCAATGAGTTATTTACTAATCCAATAAAAAAACAAACAGAAGACTATATTACGGGGAGATACGGCTAATGGAAAATAGAGCAAGTGGACAACACATTTCTCATTTATTTGATGAAGAAATGGAAAATATTAGAAATAAAGTTTTAACCATGGGGGGACTTGTTCAAAAACAAATGGAACAAGCGGTTAAATCATTTATTACCAGTGACCAAGATTTGGCAGAAAAAATTCTGCAGCAAGATGAGCTTGTTAATGACCTGGAAAAGGAAATTGACCATGAGTGCATTGAAGTTATTGCTAAGCGGCAACCGACAGCAATAGACTTGAGAATGTTGATTTCAATTATTAAAGTTATTACCGATTTAGAGCGAATTGGTGATGAAGCGGGACGCATCGCAAAAATGGCTATTCGTTTAGATGCAACTGATTATTATCATGATCAATACCATGAGGTAAGTCACTTGGTGGAGATGGTCAAAAGTATGTTAAGTGATAGCCTGGATGCCTTTGCTCGAATGAATACTGAAAGTATTGCAAGCATTACCAAAAGAGATGAAAAGGTAGATAGAGAATACACCAGTATTATTCGTCAACTTATTACTAGAATGATGGAAGATCCTAGAAATATTACGCGTATGCTAGATGTACTTTGGACTGCTCGCGCTCTAGAACGTATTGGAGACCATGCATGTAATCTCTGTGAGCATGTCGTTTATATTGTTCAGGGGGATGACGTTAGACATCTAAATGCTGAAGAGTTAGAACAAAAAATTCAAGATTAAAAATGAGTGCCTTAAATATACTTGTTGTAGAAGATGAAGATGCCATTAGAGAAATGCTAGTGATGGTTTTAGAGCAGTCTTCTTTAAATGTTATTGCTGTTGCGAGTGCTGAAGAAGCTCAACACTCACTGGCCGATAATACTAGGCCAGACTTAATTTTACTTGACTGGATGTTACCGGGGATTAGTGGGGTAGAATTGGGAAGGCGATTAAAACAAGACGATTTATTTAAAGAATTACCTATTATTCTACTCACTGCGCGAGGAGAAGAGGAAGATAAAGTGCGTGGACTTGAAATAGGTGCAGATGATTATATGACCAAACCCTTTTCTCCCAAAGAACTGGTTGCACGTATAAAAGCTGTTTTAAGGCGTAGTGGAAAAAATATAGCAGAAGAAATACTTAAAGTAGCTGATATTGCTCTTGACCTTAACAAGCATCGTATCACTATCGATAATAAGGTTGTGGTCGTTAGTCCTACTGAATTTAAGTTAATGCATTTTTTTATGACGCACCCTGATAATGTCTATAGCAGAACCCAGCTGTTAGACCAAGTCTGGGGGCGTAGTGCCTATATTGAAGAACGAACAGTTGATGTACATATTAGGCGGCTAAGAAAAATCCTTAAAAATTATAACAAAGATGAACTAGTGCAAACTGTTAGAGGCTTTGGCTACCGTTTTTCAGTGGCTGGGTGATGAAAGTTTTATGGCTTTGGCGTAAAGAAGCTACTTATATTGGGTTATTTATTATTATTGCAGCAGTATTAAGCCATTTTGTGGGCTATTTTACGGACATGTTAATATTGATTTTAGCCTTCAGTTTGGCCAAACAAGCAGTATTATTATACCGCCTGGAACAATGGTTAAATCATGGAGCTGGTGGGAAAATACCACAAGGCCAAGGGGCATGGAATGATATTTATTATCATTTTTACCGCATTAAACAAAAAGAAAAAAAGAGAAAAAAAACATTAGGTAAAATAATTGAGCAATTTCGTAAATCAACCGATGTTTTACCTGATGCAGCCATTGTACTCGGTTGTAATGATGAAATTGAATGGTCAAATAAATTAGCTAAAGTCGTTTTAGGGGTAAAAAAATCAGATAAAGGCCAACGAATTGATAATTTAATTAGAGCCCCTGAATTTGTCGCATTTCTTAAAAATAGAGAGCATAAAAAATCACTGATTTTACCTTCTCCAATCAATAACCTGCTTATTTTGCAGTTTAAAATTGTAAGCTATGCCGAAGGTAAACACCTTGTAGTTGCTCATGATGTGACACAACAAAAAATGATGGAGGCCATGCGTAAAAATTTTGTTGATAATGTTTCCCATGAACTTAGAACTCCTCTTACCGTACTAAAAGGCTATCTTGAAACCATGCAAGATATGGATGATAAGCATTCAAGTTTATTAACAGCATCATTGGCTCAGATGAATGCTCAGACAGATCGCATGCAATATTTAGTCGATGACCTTTTATTACTTGCAAGTCTGGAAACAAAAAAGCAGAAAGTTGAGTGTGTAAAAGTTGCCAACCTTATTCATAATATTTGCTTGGAAAGTGGTGTAGTCAGTAATCAATATCAACGAATTGAACTTGATGTTGAAAATGACCTAAATATTATGGGTGAAGAACAGGATTTACGCAGTGCATTTTCTAATTTAATAATAAATGCACTAAAATATTCCCCCGATGATTCGCCCATTAAAGTCAGCTGGAAAAAACAAAAAAAGACAGTTGTTTTTGAAGTGATTGATCAAGGTGAAGGTATTTCAGCTATTGATATACCAAGAGTGACTGAGCGTTTTTTTAGAGCAGATGTGAAGCGGACAAAAAAATTGAGCGGCACAGGTTTAGGTTTGGCAATTGTTAAGCATGTATTAATTCGGCATAATGCAAAACTGGAAATAAAAAGTAAACTAAGAGAAGGAAGCCAGTTTAAGTGTATTTTTCCTGGATCAAGGGTTTGTTAAATAATAACGAGGCAACCTTGTTTCTACGGAACCCTGTTTTAGTCCACAAGAATGTATGAAGCCCGCTATAGAAATATAAAATGAAATTTTGTAAAGACATAAAACAGACGTTTTATATCTGTGTTTCGGTTTCTACTGTTTCCGTCGTTGTCTCCGTCTCAGCAAGCAACTCACCCTCTTTGCTAACTTCTTCATCTGGGTTTTTCAGAGCGTGATAGTGCGAATGCTCTAATAACTGCTCCAACTCTGGTTGAGGATATAATATTTCAGCCACTAAAACAGGGATTAACATAAACAGCATAACCCCTATAGGGTTAAATCCAGGGTTAATAATATCTGCAATCCAAAAAGCCCCTAAGCCGCCAGCGACTAAAATAGTTGGATTTGGTAGTTTTATTTTTTTCATAATTTCAGTTATCGGCAGTATAGGCTTATTCTTGAACTTTAAAAAACAGAAATGCAACTGGGTTGAAAAGCAACCCAAACCTGATCACTTAAAGAAACATCTAGAGCCTTAAATTGCTCAATAGAAAGAAGTACTTGAAATAATTCACCAGCCAAAACACTCACTCTTATTTGTTCCTGCTCATCTATCATCGCAGTGACTCTGCCATGATATTGGTTTTTGATTTCTGCGGTAGGGCTTTTTACTGATAAACTGATTTTGTTCGGGTCGATAGATACATATTGAAAACGCTGGTTAACAGTAGATAATATAATTTTAATTTTTCCTGTATCAAAAATCAGCTGTTTAACACCTCCTTGAAATAAGTTTATTAAAGGAGAATTTACCACTTTGCCATGTATTAAGGAAATAACATTGTCAGCAATTGCAATTCCCTGAAGCCTATTATGAGTACTAAAAACTATGGTTTTATGAGTTTGTTTGGTATATTCCTTGATAAAGCTTTCTAATAACTTCTCGCTGCAGTGATCAAGGTAACTAAAAGGCTCATCCATTAGCAATACATCAGGATCAGTAATAATTGCGCGTGCTAGGGCTACTTTTTGCTGCTCCCCACCGGATAAGGTTTTGACTTGTTTAAACCGAAGGTGCTCAATCCCTAGCTGTTCAAGCACATTGATTATTTTTTTTTGCTTATTATTCTGCTGGTGAAACTTTAGGGTTAATGCAAGGTTATCAGCAACGGAGCCTCTAAGTAAGTAGGGCTGTTGGGGCAAAAAAGAAATTCGTTGGATAAAGCTATGAAAATACTTTCTTGAAACCTGATCTGAAAAAAAATACATTTGCCCTTGCTGATTTTCTGTTAAAAAAGCTAATAAATTCAGTAAAGTTGTTTTGCCACAGCCATTAGGACCAATCAACGCCGTTATTTTATGGGCATGAATATCTAAGGACTTAATAGACAGGGCTTGAAGCTTATTGTAATAGAAAATAATATCTTTTAATTGGTAGGCATTATTCATTCTCAACTTCCTTGCGATGCTGCTGAAGAATAGTGCGAAAAACTAATGGATCCTTTTTTAAAGTTAACTCTCCTGGCATAGGGGTTAGCTGGTGTTCAATTCTAGACAACCAAAAACGTAAAGCGGCACGTCGTAAAAAAATCATAAAATATGATTTTTCATCTTTAGTTAATTTCCTAATATTTTCATAGCCAGAAAGGAGAGCCTTAATTTTTTCAGAATTTACTTTATTATTATCAACACACCAATCATTACAGGCCACCGCAATATCAAGTAAAAAACAATCATTACAGGCATTATAAAAATCTAAAATGCCACTAATTTTGCCTTTATCAAAAAGTACATTATCTTTAAATAAATCGGCATGAATAACACCACTAGGTAAAGTAGGTAAGGGATAATTTAATTGAAAATTTAATTCTAAAGATAATAGCTCTCTATCAAAATCAGATAAAAAGCTTTTTATTTTTATAAAACTTTGCTGACAAGCTGATATGTTTTTTAAATTTGCTTTGCTAAAGCCTGAACCCTTGCTAACAATATGTAAGTTTGCCAGATATTCACCTACTTCTGAACATTGAGCTAAAGAGGCAACTTCAACTGACTTTCCTGGTAAACAACAAAATAAGGCCGCAGGCTTATCAACTAAAGTATTGATAAACTGAGTATTAATACTCTGTTGGGGTTGAGGTGCAGGGAAGTTAGCTCGACTAAGGTGATTTAATAAATTTAAATAACAGGGAAGCTCTTGAGCGGATAATGATTCGAAAATCGTTAAAATAAAATCACCTTGAGAACTAGTGATTAGATAATTAGTATTCTCAATTCCAGCTTGAATGCCAGAAAATTCTATTAACCGGCCTAATGAATATAAGTTTAAAAAATCTTGTAATTGCTGCTGATTAACAGGAGTATAAACGGACATGGTTTATTAATAATAGCTATTCTATCGCTCATAAACCACTATTATACGATGCCTTTATTATGATGTGCTGAACAAGATGAATAAGTATGAGGTATGGGGGGTAATATCTGCTTCTAAGCAGACCACTATTCTGACACAGGGGGATTAGCCAAACTTGCCCATATTTTTTGCTTCTTGTTCTTGCTGAATAATTTCCAACAAAGGAGCAAAAACATCGGCAACTTTGGAAACCAGCCCCGTAAGTGTCGATCCGCATACTTATAAATCTGCTTTATTTCTCTGTGCTTATCAATCACTCCAAAAAGATAAGTTGTTCTTGCCAGTTCATTTTTAACCCTAGTTATTGAGAGTGAGTGATGTCTTTCTCAATATTTTAAGGCCTAAAGCTGGACTGGCTTCTATTTTTTAGCTCCTAATTCATATTAAAACCACTGCCTTTGCGAGCCCCAAGGGGCATCGATTAAACGGACTTTACCTTCTACCACGCGTAAAACCAAAATGAATATGTAGCTCTTTGACTGAATTATCATTTGTTAGTATTTCAACGTTAGAAATAAACCAAGGTTCTTTTAAGCCTAATGCAAGTGAAAATATTTTAGTACTATTCATTGGGAGGGAGGGTAGTGAAAATTGAATCATTTTACAGGGTTTACCCACTCATTTCTTCATAGACCCAATTTTATGGTGCGCGTTGGAAGATAAAATTGGGCTTCAAGAAATTAAAGCAGGATATGGGGAGTCAGAAAAGGCAGTACCGTACAGCTCAATCGGTCACCAATCATTTGAACTTCTGCATGATGGCAACAACGATCACTTGGATTTATGCAGACCGATTAAAGACTAACTGTTACGTTCCGCTCTATATTAGGGAGGTGGTTTCGTCCTATTTTGACTGAAATGTCCACCCCATTTCAGCCTTCAATATGGCTTAATTTTCTCGTATTTATAACAAAACCTTACTTCATCACATCAATCGCCTCCATCAC
>JAJRUF010000216.1 GCA_024277935.1 Gammaproteobacteria bacterium | reverse complement strand
GGTGCTGTTGCCTTGCAAGGTTTCTTCCAGAATGTCGCTATGCTAGTTGCAGTGGGTAGTTATACTTATGCCGCATCGCAACAAGTTAATCCTGTCATGGCCTTGGCAGCATTAGGTTCTTTAGTTTTCATAGCCACGTTTCTGGTTTCATTACGCCTGCCCGAAATTAAAACAAAGTGAAATTATGATTAAACTTGCTTCCAGCCTTTAATAAAATTATCAACCAGCATCACAACTATATTTTCAATATTATTTACCCCTACCAAATCCAGTTTTCCTGTTAATGATAAGGTACAAACACCATGTACTCCACTCCATAAAGCATATGCAGCCATTTTACTTTGTTGTTCATTATGTTCAGCTGATAACCGTTTAAATTGTGCTTCAACCAGGCTAAAAACATTATCGACTTTCTGTTGATACCATTCAGGTACAACGTCATTTTCATTCAGATGATGTTCAAAAATCATACTCCAGCGATTAAAGTTATGACTGGCATAAGCCAAATACGTTTTAGCAAGCTGCTCGATAGTTTGTTCTGCGTTATCCTCATCAACTACTAATTTAAGCTGCTGGGAAATATCATCCAGTGTTCTGCCTTTAACATGCATAATCAAATCTGCCATGTTATCGAAGACCATATAAATACTACCCACAGTATAACCAATCTGCATCGCAACTTTACGAACCTTTAACTCAGAAAAGCCTTCTTCAACCACGATGGTTTCAGCTGCTTTCAACACCATTTCCTTTATTTCTTCCTGACTATGTTCACTTCTTCTTGCCATTATTTATATTTTGCTTTTCACCATGCTTGAAATACATTACCTTACACGACATAAGCTCAGGAATCGACTCTAATTATGAATTACGAATTACTCTCTGTTGTTGATGATAACGACCAGGTGATTGACACCCTTCCTAGACATATCATCCATGCATCAGGACTACGTCACCGTGCTGTACATATCCTGGTATTTAATCAACAAGGATGCCTGTTTTTACAAAAAAGATCCATGAAAAAGGATTTAAATAAAGGACTCTGGGATACCTCTGCTGCGGGTCACGTTGATGCAGGTGAAGACTATACTGTTAGTGCAATAAGAGAAGCTGAAGAAGAGCTAGGAATAGACATTGAGAATAACTTACAAGTATTATTCAAACTATCCCCCACCCCACAACTAGGGATGGAATTTATACATGTCTACCAATGCCTGCATAATGGCCCGTTCAAACTTAATAATGATGAAATAGATGAAGGGCAATGGTTTTTGACTGATACTATTTCAGAGCGTGTTTTAAATGATGCCCCAACACTCACTGAAACGTTTAAAATAATTTGGCGACAATACTGCGCTAAACCTCAAAATTAACCAACATTATTATGCATAGAAAATACTTAAATACTTTTTTTTCTGATTTATTGGCTCCAGCCTCGTTTAACGATTATTGTCCAAATGGCTTGCAAATTGAAGGTGCAGAACAGATCAATAAAATCGCCTTTGCAGTTTCTGCCACTCGAGATTCAATTGAACAGGCTGTTAAGTTACAAGCAGATACTTTAGTCGTACACCACGGCCTGTTTTGGAAATTTCATGGTTCTCGTACTCTAACGGGTAGTTTTGCCAAACGCATTTTCCCTTTAATCCACCATAATATTAATTTATTTGCTTATCATTTACCCTTAGATGCACACCCTGAAATTGGCAATGCAGCTGTTTTAGGGCAGCAAATAGACTGTCAGCAACAGACTGCTTTTGGCGATTATAAAGGTTCCCCTACCGGAATCAAGGGAGTATTCAAAAGTCCCATTTCTCCCAAACAATTACGTTTAAAATTACAAACCGTATTAAATCATCATATTATCTTGGCAAGTCATGATGAAAATCAATTGATTAACACAGTTGGAATTATTACGGGTGGTGCTAACAGCGACTGGGTGTTAGCGCAAACTGCGGGGTTGGATGCTTATATTACCGGTGAAATATCCGAACACGATTGGCATGAAAGTCAGGAAAACCATATTCATATGTTTGCTGGCGGTCATGCCGCTACCGAAAAAGGAGGAATATTGAGTCTAATGAAACAGGTACAAGAGCAATGTAAGTTGAAGTGTGTGTTTATTGATAGTGAAAACCCGGCTTAAAATCATTAACGCAACTTTTCTTAATAAAATCTTATTCCTAATGATAAAAACCTGAAAGAACCTGTTAAATCACTGTTAATCCGATAATTTACACTACAACCCCACATCAACTGATCTTCCTAAGAATAAGCTAAATAGCATGGCTATAACTAAACTCAGGAAAAAATGATGCTGTTCAACATGAAAACTAAGGCATTGTTGATGAATTTTTAGGTCAAACAAAATGCTCAAACAAGTTTTATTGCTGAAGCTATTAATTTAGTGATTATTTTCTGTTTTGGTAAAGGTATCAGCAGGAATCAATAATAAAACAATTGTAAGAAAAATATGTAGATTAGCAGAAGTTTCCTGCGAAATAAAAATTGATACTATAACTTCCACAACAAGTATGGCTAGTAACGTCCACCACCCCGGCAATCCTGTGTCTCGAATTCGCTTAGCCATAAGGTTAAATCCAGCAAAGCCAAATAAAACCATACCTATCCCAAAAACGATAATAAAAGGCACAGAAAACCATGCTCTAAGCATATCTTGTATTTGCTGAAAATCACCACCAATTAGATTTTCACTTGCGCCAATGGCAACAAAAAAAGCTAAAACCATTGCGATAACCAACAACTGCATTAATAGTGTATAACCTAAATAAGAGAGTCGTAGCAATCGTCCTGTCTTAATCTCACCAAAGAATATTTTAAACATTTTTCCCTCGCATTTGTTCACTCCAATAATATCAATAAAAAACTCATAAACTTTATATCCATAGCAAGCTCATTCTTAGCGTCCCCATCTCTGCGATATATAATCAGTTGCATCTTCTATATTTAAGTCTCTTGTCCCTCCCCCTGTACGCAAATAAAATTTGGCAGCTTTATTGTGTTTAAAAAAAACCGGATGTGGTGATGGGTTGACGATTAATCTACAAACATAATTTTCATTAACAAGATGAAACATAACATGAATATATTGGCAAAAACGTGCGCCTAAACTGGAAGCGATTGTAGTCATCAACAGTTGTTCATAGCCATCGCTGTCTTTCCTTCGCAAGGTATTAAAATCGTTTTCTAAACCTAAAACTTTACCGTCATCAGCAACACCAATTAACAATGTACCACCGACATGACTATTCATAAATCCAGCAAGTGTTTTAATAACGGCTGTTTCAATATTTTTATTTGTGCATGCCTGTTGATAATCCCAGCGAAATGATGATTTGAATTCTAATAATGGCCCTTCTCCCTGTTGTATAGATGCTTTTAAATCACG
>JAJRUF010000215.1 GCA_024277935.1 Gammaproteobacteria bacterium | reverse complement strand
TATCTTCAATACCAATAATAGCTTTTGGAGCAGAAACCGATTTCATTGCGATACGAATCCCACGGATTAAATACTCGACTTGCTCAAGCATAATTCGATGATCTGTGGTTAAAAATGGCTCACACTCACAACCATTAATAAGAATGGTATGAATATTACAATCATCGGGGATATTCATTTTTACGTGAGTCGGGAATGATGCACCACCTAAGCCAACCATTCCCGTATTCTGTACTGCCTGGATGAGCTCTTTACGGGACATTGTTTCAAAATCTACAACCTCACTTGGGAGCAAGGCTTGAGTGGAGCTCGGCGCGGTATCAATAAAGATAGCCTGTTCTTTACCGCCTCGGGCATTAGGGACTAAATCTGTTTTTTTTACAGTACCTGTGACTGAAGCATGTAATGGAACAGACATAAAACCATCTGCTTTGGCAATTAACTCACCTCTGTGAACTTGTTGTCCAGGATGAACAATTGAAACCGCTGGTTTCCCTATGTTTTGAGATAAAGGTAAGATAACTTGCGCAGGGAAAGGCAGGCGACGTGCTTGGTGGTCGTGTGTTTCTTCTTTGAATCCTTCAGGGTGAATACCTTTAGGAAATGTTTTTTTGCTAAAAAGGCTAAATAGATTCATAGGGTTTTATTCGGCAAAAACTTCTTTTAAATCAATTTCTAAATCAGGAAATATATGTGATGTGGCGATATCATCTTCAGCAAACATTCTCATTAATTGATATTTATTGGTCGATTGATCTAGTACAAACTGGTTGACTGTTTGTTCGTAGGGATAAACAACCCAATACTCTGTTACTCCACTTTCTTGGTAAAGTTGGTACTTTGTTTGTACTTCTTTTTTAGAGTTGCCTTTAGATAAAATTTCAATAATTAAATCGGGTGCACCTAAGCAACCTTGTTCGGTTAGTTTATCCAGGTCACAAATAACACATAAATCAGGTTGTATAACCGTATGTATTTCTTTATCTGCGACCAGTGATTTTTGACTGTTGTATAAGCGCACATCAAAAGGGGCCGCAAAAGCATGGCAGTCTTTAGTTTTAAAATATTGAAACAGGATGCCGCTTAGCTGCCAAGATATACTCTGATGCTTAACATTGGGTGCAGGTGACATCATCATTATTTTTCCTTTAATCAGCTCGACTGTTTTATCCAGTTGCCAAGTTAGATAATCTGCATAAGTGTAACTTGCATTTAAATCTAACTGAGATAATTGAGTGATTTTTATCATGATTTATACCAAGGAAAATAGCTAGCTATACAGAATAGATAATTTATTATTGAAACTTTTCAGCACGTTTGATTAATTTTTCCAAATTTGGTTCATCTGGATTCCACGGTGTCCCTGGATGAATAATAACAGCGGTACATTTTTCAGCTGAGCGCACAATATCTTCAAAAGTTCCTTTGGTTGGATCAATAACAATTGCTTTTTTATCTGCATTGTATTGAAAAATATCTGGGGCAATATCGACACATTCATCACATGTTGTACAATCTGGGGTTTCAATCCAGACAGGTTCAAAACCATTATCTTTTTTAGCGGGCGATTCTTTAACTTCTGGTTTATCGGCCGCTTTAGGCACAGGGTTATCTTCCGGAGTGGGTTTGCTGGCTGGAATAACAGGGGCTGAACTGGATACCGCTGGCACATCGGCTAAAATACGTGATAAAGCACCTGCATCACCACCCACCATGCTCATTAAACCTTCAGTAATGGTGTGAGCCATCTCTGCTTTTGCTTGCTCGGCAATGGCTTGAGTATCAATTTCAACTCTGTTTTTGCCAGCTAACCCTTTAAGAGTATGCCAGTAAGCTTTTCGAGCCTGAGTTGACTGTGCCATAGATGCAGAAACAATCACTTTTAATAAATGGTTCGATTGAGGGTGAACCGCCCAAATAAAGGGAATACTGTCAGCCTGATCTCGCTCATCCATATCAAGGTATTCTGTTAGCAATACCAAATCATCGGAGATAGCATCTTCTGCAACTGATTTAAAATGCTGACTGAATTGAGTTTCTGTCAAAGCCCAGTCTGCATAAGTTAAAGGAACATCCATGGCATATTTATTGCCATATTCATCAGTATAATCCAATGAATAAGTAACCCAGTCCTGGTCAATATCGGGGTTTCCAAGCAAGCAAATACATTCTTCCCAAGTTTTTCCTCGCCTTGGGTCAAAGCTGGTAAGAGGATATGCGCGAGACTCAACCGCCAGTTTACTTTGTAGGGTCAGTGAATTACGGGCCAAACCATTTTCAGGCTGGCTTGATGAATAAATGCTCCATAAGGCAGGCCCCCTATAGTTCAAACCATCAATAAAACCGGTTAATAGGTGTGGTGTATTTGATATAGAACTTTGTAGCACATAAGCAGATTGGTGAGCCATGGCTATTAGGCTCAATTCTTTGTTTGATTTATCGGCTCCAATAGGGAGTTGATTATCTAATACCAGAATCTTTATCGGCATTCCAGAAATTAAACTATGAGAAACGCTCTGAAAACCAGAGTCAAAGCTAATACCTTCAGCACCCATTGAAACTAAAGGTGGGCAAAGTAGGTATTCTGCTTCATTGAATTGATGCCAGTCAAAATAGGTAAAGAATTTATCATGCTCATCCTTATTATATTTATTTTTAATTTCTAATTTGGCCGTACGAATAGCTTTAAAACCTTCAGCCATTTTAACCATATGACCTTCAAAAATCCCCATGGCCAATGCTGGGGCATCTTGTGATAAATGGCTAGCCCAAGGAAAAGGGTAGGGGTTAAATGGAAAAGTCGCAGTTCTTGCTGATGCAACATTTGAGCTATCAGTCACTCCTAAGCTAGAGCGGCCCTCACCTGATAAGCCTTGTGTATAACTCCATTTTAGGTGTTTTAATTTAGCAACCAGTTGTAATGCCCATTTTAGCCATTTTGAATCAATAGGTTGAGTGGCTTTGTCTTTATCAAGCGCTCCCGTTAAGCGAGATAAAGTTAAGTCAACATTTTGATTTTTATCAATAGCTGTTTCCAGCGCATCAATATCACTAATATCTAAAGTTTCAACTAATTGTAGACGGATATGTTGCTCCATCTCAGTAATTAACTGGTTGATATGTTTGATATGGTGCTCAACCCGAGGCTGCATTAATGCAGTGACCGTGCTGGTAAATAAATGAATGGCTGTTTTTTCTCCGCTACCTGCCCGAGTATTATCACTATTAAACATAGAGTTGTGATTCTTCTTGTCTAATAATAAAGTGTCCAAAATACCTTCTTTAGCCGGAAGGTTGTCAATTCGACTGTATTTTTTATTGGAGGTGGGTAGATCTAACCAGTAATTCCACTTATCGCGCAGGGCTTGAGCTGATTCACTAGTTTGCTCAACAACAGTTAGTGCATCAGTTTCACAAACAGTGACACATTCCATACAACCTTTACAGCTATTTGGGTTAATAGTGATAGAGAATAAGCCGCCATTTCTAGGTATACGGTTATTCATTTCGTCATGGTAGGGTTCGGTCAGTGCAAATTTATAGTCACCTGCTACCTTTTTAAACCATTCAAATTCCTGGGCAACCTCTTCCCTTTCAGGTTCTGCATATTCTTTAATGGTGTCGCCGATTGCTTTTGCAAAAATAGGATCTAAAGTTGTCCCTACTGATTTATCAATTGTTAAGGCGTGGTATTTCTTTTCTACAGTACGGATGGCTCGGCGAAGATGTTTAACCGTGTGACCTGATTTTTCAATACGCTTAATA
This sequence comes from Gammaproteobacteria bacterium, assembly GCA_024277935.1. GTDB lineage: Bacteria > Pseudomonadota > Gammaproteobacteria > Methylococcales > Methylomonadaceae > QPIN01. The sequence goes on along the minus strand of JAJRUF010000215.1, from coordinate 25,718 downwards.
TTAGTTTCAAAAACTTCATTAACCGTATTAATTAAACCAGGAATAGCACTATCTGGGCAGCTACTATAACAGTGGCCACAAGCGGTACAATTTTCAGCCGTCCATACGGGGTGCTGTGTTCTGATGGGGGTCATATCCCCAAAAATACCTGTTGAAGCGGGTACTACGCCTAAAGCAACAAAAGGATCTGCTAAAACTTCATCACTATTTGCGACTGTTTGGTTCCAAAAACGATGAATATCAGCAATAGCTTGTTGATTGGCTGGTTTTTGCTGTAATAATAACGGAGCAATAACTTCAGCCTGTTGAGGTGTTATTGAATGTCCTGTGGACATTTCAGTCATATTGATTTCATTAACTTCGTTATAGGCCCGTTTAACCAAGTCAGTATTGTTATCAATCAATAATTGAATTTCCTCTTCCGGCTTATCAGTAATGTCATTAATTTTACTAACTTTAAAAAATACAGATTTAAAAATAGTATGCTGTAAATCAAACTGTGCAGATAAATCCTTATTACTTTCTAAGGCAATTTTAATCGCATCAATAAAAAAGACCTTAATATCTTTTTTAGCAATGACTTGCTGTGCATTATTAGGTAAACTCTGCCATACATCTTGGGCAGATGTTAATGAGCTTTGAATAATAAGCGTACCTTTTTCAGCTAATTTTGTTAATGGATTGCTATAACTAAAAACATTCTGATCAGTCGCTATTACAGTATTGACAGGGGTTTCTTCATAACTAATAGTAACTTTTTCAGTAGCATATGTTAATAGAAAATTACTCTGCTGACCTTTTTTCTCTCTCTCAAAACAAGGGCTTGCTTTTACATCAAAATTAAATTTTTTAAATAAAGTTTGTGCAAGACTGTTGACTGCATTTGCAGTTTTACGTCCACCTAAAGCATAAATTAGCACAGACTCCGCAGTTGAAGCTACAAACTCAGCTTGTTTTGATCCCGTTAAAGCCAGTTCGCTAATAGTAGGATAAGCTTCTGTAATAGCCTGTTGCTGTATTTCTTGTTGGGGTGATAGCGCTTTTTTATGTACAAACTCAATACCTAAATAAGCAAATTTTTGTTGTTTGCCCTCTGGCAACATATTCTCAACAGCGGCAATAATATCTTTAACTTGAAGATGATGTCCACCCAAGCCAAAACAGGCAGAATATAAGGGTGCTACATCGCGAGTATTGTTAAAGCTAGCATATTCCGGGTAAGGAGAGCCTTTAGAATTACCATTCTCTATTGCTTTACTGATACATGCACGAATTTCAGCAATAATAGGCAAATCTTCAGCAAGCGGCTGGTCTGCTCTTTCCAGAACCAAAATACCTTTACGGCCTTTAAGCAAATGACTGATTAAGTCGCCAGGAAAAGGGCGGAATAAAGTCATATCAACTACGCCCACTTTAAGCTTGCTATTGTTACGTAAATAATCAGCCGTCAGTTCAGCTTTACTTAAAATACTGCCCTGCGCAATAATTAAATAGTCAGCACCATCACATAAATATTCATTAATCCTGTGATAGCGGCGACCAGTTAATTCAAACCATTCATCCATGCATTGATCGGTAATACTAGGAACATGGTCAAAGAAGTAAGGCCGTTGACCGGCAACCGTTTGCATATAGCTAGTAGAGGTTTGTACGCCACCAGACTGCACTGGCTGATCCACAGTCCAGGACTCAGGTATGCGACGGCGTGTTTTGCCATATAAAATACGTTGAGCTGGAGTAGGTGTGCTAATAATATCGTCAGGCAAGCCAACATATTCTGCAATTAACTCTCTTTCCGGAAGCTTAAGTGCCTCTGTTAAATGTGAAGTCAAAAAACCATCTTGGGCGACTACAGCAGGGTTTAAACTGAGCTCAGCTATTTTTCTGCTAATAAGATTAAGGTCAGCGGCCGCTTGGTTGTTACGTGCAAAGAACTGGATAAAGCCAGTATCATCCATACTGTGATAATCATCATGACCACAATGAATATTAGATGTGGCCTTTGTTACAGATTTACAGGCAATATTTAATACATAAGGTAGTCTTTTTCCCACCGCAGCATAAAGTGATTCATGCATAGAAGCTACACTTTGGGCAGATGAGCAAAAATGGGTGGCTCTTAAACCAGATAAAGCCAGGCCAGCCGTTGCCGTAGCAGCTGCAGGATTATTTTCTGGGTTAACAGAAATCAAAGGTCTATTTGAAATATTAAGATGGCCGTTATTTTTCTGTTGGTTCCACCCAGTACTCATTTCAGAAGCCGGTGTTGATAGATAAGACCCCGCAGCATCAGTAGACTCTCTTTCACACATAATAATGGCCTCATTGCCTGTCATTATTGTGCGGATACCAGGATATTTGTAGACTTTATTTTGTTTTTTCTTACCAAAAATGGCCATTGTAAACCTAAGGAACCAGTTATATATTTAAGTATTATTATTGAGGTAAAGACTCAGTACGGTGAGATTGATTAGCGGCCTTGCCTACACTGGAACGGGTGGTTCCTAATTTACTGTCTATCCAGACAATTGCCCCTGTAGGACAGCGCTCAATAGGTGTGCGGTCAACTATAATTTCGTCATACTTTTTAAAATCAATCACAGCTAAGTTGTTTTTTATCTCAATTAAACCTTCGGGAGCATCGACTACGCATTTTTCACAAGCAGTACAAGCAACTTCACACTCTGCTTCGGCTTTATCGCCTTCATCCAGGCTTTTACAGGCAACAAATAATTGGTGACTGACAGGCTGTAATGAAAACAAGTCTTTTGGACAAACAACAATGCAGTCATTGCAAGCAGTACATTTATCTTCGATAACGATGGGTAAGCCATGCTCATCCATAAAAATAGCATCAAAATCACAGACATCGGCACAATCGGCCAACCCCAAACAGCCCCAGCTACAGCCCTTGCCGCCACCAGAAACCGCAGCAGCAGCTTGACAAGTTTGCAAGCCTTCGTATTTAGCACGAGTATACGCAACGTGAGTACCACCCGCACAGGCTAAACGAGCAACCACTTTTTCAGCCTCACCCATATCCACGCCCATATAAGCGGCGATTTTAGCATTGCCTTCAGGTGTGTTAACAGTACATGAAGATGGATTCTTTGCGCCACTAACTACGGCCTCAGCAAAAGGCCTGCAACCAGGCACACCACAGGCACCACATTGCGCCTGAGGTAGCATATCGTCTACCTCGTCAATACGAGGATCTTCGTAAACGAAGAGTTTTTTGTTTGCAATTGCAAGGATGATGGCGAGTACAACACCAAGAACCATCATAAAAATTGCAGCCGTTATGATGCTAGAAGTCATTTAGTTATATTTATAAGGTGTGAATAAGTAATTATTTAGATTGATTTTTTAAGATAACCGTTAATTATACACAATATCAGCTGTTTTTGGGTGGGTGATATTTTTGTTGGCGATAGCAGCATAAAAAAATTTAAATCATAAACTCTATTCATTGCATCAATATTTTGTTCTGTGTATCCTGCCTGTTGTTTTAAAAATAAATCAAATTCAGTGGATGACTAGATAAATGCAAATAAACTTGATTTCAGTAGGAAATAAAATGCCAGGCTGGGTACAGCAAGGCTATGATGAATATGCTAAACGGATGCCAAAGGAGTGTGACTTGCAACTTAAGGAAATAATACCAGGGAAGCGTGGAAAAAATAGTGACGTTGCCCGAATCGTTAGGGATGAAGGGGAAAGAATGATTCAAGCTGTGTCAACTAAAACACATATTGTCACCTTGGATATTCCAGGAAAATCTTGGACGACTCCAGAGCTTTCAGTTGCCATGAAAAGATGGATGGAAAGCGGTCAAAATGTTGCACTTATGATTGGGGGGCCAGAAGGCTTGTCTGATTCGGTTAGGGAGCTTGCCAGCGAATCATGGAGCTTATCCAAGCTAACTTTTCCACACCCCATGGTACGAATTTTAGTTGCAGAGCAGCTATATAGAGCTTGGAGCATTCTTAATAATCACCCCTATCACCGATGACAGCACAAATTATTTTAGCTTCAGCCTCTCCTCGACGCAGGGAATTATTAGACCAAATTGCTGTCAGTTATATTATTCATCCAACTGATATTGATGAAACAGCCAAACCTGCAGAAAATGCCCGTGATTATGTAATAAGAATTGCGGCTGAAAAATCAGTAGCTTGTCAAAGTTCAGTAGCAACTAAACTGCCAATATTGGCAGCAGATACCAGTGTGGTAATTAATAATATTATTTTAGGAAAACCTGACAATGAAGCACATGCAATAGAAATGTTACAACAGTTATCGGGGAATAGACACTATGTTTATAGTGCTGTTTCTTTTAGAAGCCCGAAAGGTATGGGAGATAAAATATTCCACCATCAGGCTCTAAGTATTACTGAAGTAAATTTTAGAGCACTTGGGTTAAAAGAAATAAAGGCTTACTGGCGGACAGGTGAGCCAGAAGGCAAAGCAGGTGCTTATGCTATACAGGGCTTGGCAAGTGTTTTTGTTGAATCTATTAAAGGCAGTTTTTCTGGGGTTGTGGGCTTACCTCTGTTTGAAACTGCAGAATTATTATCGAAACAGGGAATAAAAACTATCACATGAGTGAAGAAATTTTAATAAATGTTACACCTCCTGAAACACGCGTTGCTGTTGTTGATAATGGCGTATTACAGGAATTAATTATTGAGCGTGAGCAACAAAAAGGCTTGGTTGGTAATATTTACAAAGGTTCAGTTTGTCGGGTTTTACCCGGTATGCAAGCGGCTTTTGTGGATATAGGACTTGAGCGAGCTGCATTCCTGCACCTATCTGATTTTAGTAATAAAGAATTAGAAAAAAAGGGCTCGGAAAATATTGAGCATTATTTACGTGAAAATCAATCATTGGTTGTTCAAGTCACCAAAGATCCATTAGGCACAAAAGGCGCTCGATTAACCACAGAAATATCTATTCCCTCACGGTTTCAGGTGTATATGCCTTATGCGACAAACTCTGGGGTTTCACAAAGAATTGAATCAGAAAAAGAACGTCGTCGCTTAAGAGCGTGCGTTGAACAGTTTCAGGAAAAAAATCAAAGCGGCGGATTTATAGCCAGAACAGCGGCAGAATGTGTTGAGGAAGCTGTGTTATTTTCTGATATGACATTTCTGCTAAAACTATGGGCGACTATATCTGAAAAGATAGCGAATGCAGAGACTAAAACATTAATACATCAAGACTTAGCACTAAGTAGCCGTATATTACGCGACTTATTTACCGATAATATTAAGAGAATAAGAATTGACTCACGAGAAACATTTCAAAAGTTAATTCAGTTTTCAGATATTTTTGTTCCTGAAATTGCACCCGTGATAGAACATTATACCGGTGATAGTCCTCTTTTTGATATTTATAATATTGAAGATGAAATAACACGCGCATTAGATAGAAAAGTAAAGTTAAAGTCTGGTGGGCATTTAGTCTTTGACCAAACAGAAGCTATGACGACTGTAGATGTTAATACAGGGGGCTATGTAGGAGGCAGGAATTTAGAAGAAACTATTTTTAAAACCAACTTAGAAGCCGCTCAAACAATTTCTAGGCAGCTAAGGTTACGTAACTTAGGTGGAATTATTATTATTGATTTCATCGATATGAAAAGTGAAGAGCATAAGAAGCAAGTTTTAAATGCATTACAGCGTAATTTAGATAAAGACCCTGCTAAAAACAAAATAACTGAAGTTTCTGTTTTAGGCTTAGTTGAAATGACGCGTAAAAGAACGCGTGAAAGTTTAGAACATATTTTGTGTGAAACCTGTTGTACTTGTGGTGGGCGGGGTATGGTGAAAACCGCCGAATCAATGTGTCTGGAAATATTTAGAGAAATTATTCGAGAAGTTAGACAATACAATGTACATGATATATTGGTGTTAGCTTCCAATGAAGTGGTTGAAATGTTATTAGATGAAGAAGCGGGTATGTTGGCAGAGTTAGAATTATTTTTAGGTATCAGTATAAAATTTAGAACAGAGCTTGAATATAACCAGGAACAGTATGATGTGGTTTTATTATAGGTAGAGTAAAGGTGGGTTATTAGAAATGGTTAATTTCGCACAGTTTGCTCTGCTCGTTTTGTGCTTGATATAGGTTTTATCTACACGCTAAATATGATTGAAAAAATCATTAAGATTCATTATGATTAACTATGATTCAAATTATTAAGAAATTATTATGGAAACTCGCGTATTAACTGCACATATTCCAATGCCTTTAGCTGAAAAGGTGGGTGAGCTGGCATTACGTTTAGATAGGTCAAAAACTTGGGTTGTTAAACAAGCGTTATCGGCTTGGTTAGCTCAAGAAGAAGACCGCTACAATTTAACGCTTGAAGCTCTGGCCGAGGTAGATAAAGGCGCTATTATTGATCATGCTTCAGTGCAAGATTGGGCTGCTAGTCTTGATAAGGAAATACCACTGCCTATTCCTGAACGATGAAGATCCAATGGACAAGTAAAGCATTAGGCGATTTAAATCGTTTATATGCTTTACTTGCCCCTTCTAACCAGAAAGTAGCTGCGAAGACAGTGCAATCCCTTACTGCAGCACCACAGAAAATAATCGAGCAGCCTCGTATCGGTGAACAATTAGATGAATTTGAAGGGCGCGAAGTCAGGCGCTTGCTAATAGGGCGTTATGAAATACGCTATGAGCTGACTTTACAAGCGGTGTATATTCTACGCATCTGGCATACACGTGAAGCGCGTTAATTAATGCCCCCTTATTTCCAAGCAATTTTTAATTGGACTCAGAAAAATAACCATATATAAAAATCGACAGTGAAAAGTAGTATCAATCAAGTTTTAAGCTGGATCAGAGATATAGATTGTTGTGTTTCGATGCACAATTATTAATCATATTGGAAAAGCTAAGTGATTCATAAGATTAAAATAGCAACAAGACAGTTTTCATTTTGCTTATTAATAGTGATGGCTGTTGGCTTGACTTTGGTGCGGCTTTTTTTATTGAGTGTAGATGACTATAAAACAACAATCGAAAGCAAAATTTTTGAGCTAACAGAAATTCCATTGGATGTAGGGACTCTACAGGCAAATATGAGAGGCTTTAATCCGGGTATTATTTTAAAAGATATTCGGGTTTTTCCAACGGGCAGTCATGAGCAACAGTCAATTAAACTAAAAGAAATTCGTTTCAGTATTAATTTACTGGATTTAATTTGGACTCAGAAATTGCTACCTTCTAGCTGGTTAACCCTAGTGGGTGCTGAGATAACCGTTATCCGTCAGGAGGATGGTCGCCTGTTAATTAAGGGACTGAACCCAACTGACTCAAAACAGCCTTTTTGGCTATTAAGTGGAGGGCGCTACGAAGTTTTGAAAAGTGATATTACCTGGATAGATAAACAAAGAAATGCAGAGCCACTTAAGTTTAAAAATATTGATGTTTTGCTTAAAAATGAGGTGAGTTCAGAAAATCATGAAATTCATCTATTGAGCAAGTTGCCAAAGACAATGGGAGAGTCGTTGCGGATATCTATGTCTATTCAAGGCAATGTGTTTAAAAAAGATAATATTAATGGCGTTATTTATATTAAAGGGACTCAAGTTCAGTTGGCTGAAATATTCACAGGTGAAAAACCAGCAGGGGTAAAGATTGCAGCAGGTAAAGGTGATTTTGAATTATGGAGTCAATGGGAAAAGTCAAAAAATGTTGCCATAACAGGTAATATTCAAGCAACCAATATCCGTTTAAAAAAACCAAATCAAACTTATAAAGTTGATCAATTAGAGGTATCATTTAATGCCCTAAACAATGAGACAGGCTGGCAGTTTGGGGTGACTGACTTTAAGGCCAAAGAAGGTGATAAAACCTGGCCAACGGCGAATTTTATTTTTTCAGGGAATCAGCAATTAACAAAAATAGCCGCTTCAATTGGTCAATTAGATTTGCAACAGTTTAGTCAACTTATGCAGTTTTTTTCACCGCTAGATAAAGAAAATCAGGATTTGTTGACTAAATTAGCTTTAGAAGGGCAGCTAAAAGATTTTTCTACTTATATAAATACAAAGCAAAAGACCTTTGCAGTAAACGGGAGTGTTAAAAACATTCACAGCCATTCATTTGCAAATACCCCCCAAATTAGAAACTTATCTGTTAGTGTTCACGGCACTGAGAAAAAAGGTATTCTAGGCTTTGACACCCAAAATGCTAGCCTATTTTCCCCCGATATTTTTAGATCAGCAATACCCATTAATAAGCTATCTGGCTTGGTAGAATGGCAGCAAAAAGAGAATAACTGGATATTTAATTCAAAACAGTTGGTTTTAAATGTTAAAGATGCTCAAACTAAAAGTGCATTTAAATTGACTCTTCCTAAAAATAATGTGGGTTCAGCGGCTATGGACCTACAGAGTTCTTTTGCTAATTTAAACGATGTAAGCACCATTCCAAATTATTATCCTGTAGGTATTATGGATAAAGATGCTTTAACTTGGCTGGATAATGCTTTTATATCTGGCAATATTAAACAAGGTGGCTTGTTATTCTCTGGTCAATTTAAGCAATACCCTTTTAACCAGAATGAAGGTGTCTTTGAAGTCTTGCTTGATGCACGAAATGTGGAATTACAGTTTTCACCTGATTGGCCGCATTTAAAAAATATAAATGCAGAAATTGTCTTTCAGCAACAGGGGCTCACAGTAACAGCGGATCATGCAGAGGTTAATAACCTGAATATAGTATCTGCTTTGGTTGAAATACCGGATTTAGAAAAAAGCAAAAATGTGATAGTAAAAGGCTATGCAACAGGAAAAGCAATAAATGGTTTGGGTTTTATGCAACAAACCCCCTTAAAAAATATTGCTGATAATTTTTTAGATGTTATTCATCCAGCAGGAAATATAACGTTATCTTTAGATTCAAAAATACCGTTAGTTGACGGTTTGCAACCTCAAGTAGACGGAGTGATTGGTTTAAATAGGGTGGGGTTAAATATTAAATCTATAGATTTAAAGGTGACTAAGCTTAAAGGAGAGTTAAAGTTTACTGAAAACGGAGTGTTTGCTAAAGGCATCAAGGCAATGGCGCTAGGGTGGCCTATCACTATTAATATAGATACTCATAATTCCAATACCACTGTGATGAGCTTTGGAAAAACGAGCATTAAGCAACTACAAAAGCAGTTTAGTTTTTTAAGTACGACGCTGTTGGCTAAAAACAAGTTACAAGGTAAGTTTGATTACCAACTAAAACTGCAATTACCAACAGCAGAAAAGGAGGAGGCTAAATTAAATATTGAATCAAATTTAGTTGGAGTGGTAATGAATTTGCCGGGACTATTGAAAAAACAAAGGCATGAAAAGAAACCGTTAGCCTTAAAATTTTCCTTAAATAATAAGCCACTTTTACCTTTAACAATAAATTTTAATAATACGGTTAAAGCAGCAATATATATTGATAAAAATCAACAAAAAATACATTCAGCCAATATTAATTATGGTGAAGGTTCAGTTGCTATGCCTAAAGGGAAAGGCGTTAAAGTTAATGTACAGCAAGCAAGATTTAACCTAACGGAATGGCTGGTGTTTATGAGTAGCTATGAGAGTAATACTCATACACCACCCGTGGTTAATAAATTAAGTTTCAAAACCTCTCATCTGTTATGGAATAATCAGGATTATGGCAAATTTGAACTAGCCATGACTCATAATAAGACACATTGGCTAGGACATTTACTTTGTACAGCCGCTGAAGGCGATTTTATTATTCCATTTAAGCAAAATAGCCACAATAAGATTAAGCTGGATATGAGTTATATAAAACTCTCAGAGCTTTTAAGTTTAAAACCAGGCAAGGAAAGTTCTGGGGTAACTGATTTACCACTTATTGATATTTATAGCCAGCAACTTTTATGGAACAACACCGACCTAGGTACACTGGAGATAGGGGTGGAGCGAATTTCGGAAGGCTTTAGGTTTAATCCTGTTAGTGTTATATCTGAAGATATGGAAATTAAAATGAGTGCAGACTGGGTAACACACGGCAAAGGAAGTTTAAGCTATTTTTATGGTAAATTAGAATCAGCAGATATTGGCAAGGTCATGTCAAAAATAGGCTTGGGTGATGAAATAAAAGAGACTGAAGCAAAGATTGTTTATTCAGGGCAATGGCCTGGTGGCCCTTATCAGTTTTCATTAGCTAAGGTGGATGCTGATATCAATTTGATGTTTAAGGATGGGAGAATATCCAGTATTGAACCAGGTTTTGGACGTATTTTGGGGTTTTTAGCAATGGAACAGTGGGTCAAACGTCTAACATTAGATTTTAGTGATATGTATAAAAAAGGGCTTAGCTTTAATAAAATTACAGGGTTATTTACGCTAAGCAAAGGGGTGGCCAATACAAAAAAACTTTTTGTTGATGCCATTCCCGCTCAAATTAGCCTATCAGGTGATACTAATTTAATCTCAAAAACACTTGATTATAGTGTAGATGTAATACCAAAAAGTTCAGGTGCATTACCTATAGCTGGTACAATTATCGGTAGTATTGCGGGCACAATTACTCAAGCGGTGACCAGTGATTACAAAAAAGGCTACTTTTTTGGGTCAAAATATCATTTGTCAGGAAAGTGGGGTGATTTAAAGCTAAAAGCTTTACAAAATGAGAGTGGGCTTTTTAATAAAACCTGGGCAGGATTTATCGATTTATTCAGGGATACCCCAGTGATAGAATAGCTCTTTTTTGCATCTAAAACTGGGCATCTTTCATTGTAGGATGTGCTGAGGAACGAAGCGCATCAGCTAAACTTCGTTTGATGCGCCTCCAAAAGACGGCACATCCTACAATAATATCAATACAAAATTGGAAACTGAAAGATGCCTAAAACTATATTAAAGTTACGAGTTCAGATATAGCATTAAAGTATGCAAGTAGAATAGAAAAAACATATTTAGACATATTAAAATTAATTGAGAACAAGATGAGTAAATGTGCGGCCATTCAAATGGCATCAAGTCCAAGTGTTGGGTCCAACTTATTGGAAGCAGGAAAACTGATTGCAGAAGCTGCGAAAGCAGGGGCAAAACTAATTGCATTGCCGGAGAATTTTGCCTTGATGGGTGAGCATGAGCTAGATAAAGTCAAAGTGCGAGAACCGAATGGCGAAGGGCCTATTCAAACATTTTTATCTGATACAGCAAAAAAATATGCAGTTTGGTTAGTAGCAGGTTCAGTTCCTTTGGTTGCTAATGCTGACAACAAGGTGAGAGCCGCTTGTTTAATCTATAACGACAAAGGAGAGCGAGTTGGCCGTTATGATAAAGTACATTTATTTGATGTTAGCGTACCTGATACCAATGAAGAGTACAGAGAATCAGATTCTATTGAAAGTGGCGACCAGCCTATAGTGATTGACACCCCCTTTGGCCGTTTAGGTATTGCTATTTGTTATGACTTACGTTTCCCTGAATTTTTTAGAAAAATGTAAGAGCAGAATGTAGAAATAGTGATTGTGCCATCAGCATTTACCGCAGAAACAGGTGCGGCGCACTGGGAGGTATTAATTCGGGCTAGAGCGATAGAAAATTTATGTTATATCATTGCGCCTAATCAAGGTGGTTTTCATATTAACGGGCGAAAAACATTTGGTCATAGCATGATTGTTGACCCATGGGGGGTCATTTTAGATTGCTATAAAACTGGCGCTGGATTTGTTAGTAGAGAAATAGATGTGGAGCGACTACAAAAAGTAAGAGCCTCATTTCCTGTATTAGAACATCGACATTTTTTTTGTAAATAAAGATGAAGTTTCAAACAAACTATTTAGTATTTTTAATACCCTTGTTGACAGTTGCATGTTCAGGCAGTTCAAGCGCACGATATAAAGATACCAGCGACCTTGAAACGCCCCCTGTGATGGTTATAAAAGAAACACCAAAAAAATTAGTAAAGCAGGAAGAAGAGCTCGAAAAGAAAGGCTTGGGACAGATTGTATCAATAGCAGGTTCGGTTAAAGAACCTGTCCTAAAAATCAAAAAAAACTTTGACCGCTAATGGGATATTGTAGAACAAGCTTTAAATCTAGCTGAAATAGAAATAACGGATAAGGATAGAGATAAAGGGGTTTATTACCTAAAATTTGATCCAGATAAGATCGCATCTAAAAACTCTGGACTAATGGGTAGTCTTAGTTTTTTCTTATTTAAAGATGAATATGCAGAAGCCGCATATAAACTAACAGTTCAGTGGCAAGAGACTGAAACTGAAGTTAAGGCTGAGTTTATTGAACAAGAGAGTGATGACTTATTAGATGATGGTGAAGATAATTTTGAAGACTCTATTGATGATTCAGGAGCGATACTTATTAACAAGTTGTATAAAACAATCAGAGATGATTTGCCGCTGAATTGACTTTATACTTCACTTTTTACCTGGAAGTTAGGCTTCAGTCCGCTCTACAATCTTAAGCAATGGTTTATTAATAGCCATCTAACCAAATTTAAAATACTCAAAAATAAAAATGTTAAACCAAGTAAAACAATCAATATTAGCACCGTATGGTATGCAAGAAAAAGATATTGATACCATTATGGACAACATGCTTAGTACCCGAATAGACGAAGCTGATATTTATTTTCAGTCCAGCCATTTTGAGTCTTGGGTATTAGAAGATGGTATTGTAAAAGAAGGGACACATAGCATAGAAAAAGGTGCAGGTGTACGGGTAGTTTCTGGAGAGAAAACAGGGTTTGCCTACAGTGATCGTATTGAGCTTAAGGTACTGCTTGAAGCGGCAAATAATGTAAAAGCGATTGCCAGACAAGGCTATAACGCACAAAGAAAAATAGCGACCACAGCAGACAGGGCTGAATATTACCCCGCTATTAACCCACTTAAATCACTTGCTGATCAGGAAAAAATAGATCTATTAAGAAAAGTCGATATAGAAACTCGCAAGCTTGATCATAGAATTGAAGAAGTTATTGTTAGTTCAGTCGGTGTTGATGAACAAATTTTAGTAGCCAACCAAGATGGTTCTTTAGTGGCAGATATTCGGCCTTTAACGCGAATGAATGTGACAGTTATTTTAGCAGATAAGGGTAAACGTGAACAGGGTAGCATGGGAGGTGGTGCTAGAACTGATTATGGTTACTTTTTAGATCAAAACAAAGCCATAGAATACGGTAAAGAAGCGGTAAGGCAAGCACTTGTAAACCTAGAAGCGATTGCTGCACCGGCTGGTAATATGACAGTCGTATTAGGCCCAGGCTGGCCGGGTATTTTATTGCACGAAGCCATTGGACATGGTTTAGAAGGTGATTTTAACCGGAAAGGCACTTCAGCCTTTAGTGGTAAAGTTGGAGAGCGTGTAGCATCCGAGCTTTGTACGATTGTAGATGATGCTACCTTGGCTAATAGAAGAGGCTCTCTCAATATAGATGATGAAGGCATACCGGCTGAAAAAACGGTATTGATAGAGAAAGGGGTTCTAAAAGGTTATATGCAAGACAAAATGAATGCACGCTTGATGGGTGTTAAATCGACAGGGAATGGCCGGCGAGAATCCTATGCACATATCCCCATGCCAAGAATGACCAATACTTATATGCTTCCTGGCAAGGATGATCCAGAAGAAATTGTTAAATCCGTTAAAAAAGGATTGTATGCTAAAAACTTTGGAGGCGGGCAAGTTGATATTACTTCCGGTAAGTTTGTTTTCTCTGCCAGTGAAGCTTATCTGATTGAAGACGGAAAAATTACCCGTCCAGTCAAAGGTGCAACTTTAATTGGAAATGGCCCTGAAGTGCTCACAAAAGTTTCAATGGTTGGAAATGATTTAGAGCTTGACCCGGGCGTAGGTACCTGTGGCAAAGAAGGTCAAAGCGTGCCAGTTGGGGTGGGTCAACCCACCATTAAAATAGAGGGTTTAACGGTGGGTGGAACAAGTGTGTAATTAATAATCATGTATTATTACACTCTTAACTTAATGACACCTTAATTAACTTATTAGTAAAAATATTGTGCAAAACCAAGAAGAAATAAATAGATTAAAAAATCTGGTTCAAGATTTATTGGATGAATCAAAAAAACAAGGCGCAAGCTCTGCTGAAGCAGGGCTAAGTATTGATAATGGACTTTCAGTTAATGTTCGTTTAGGCGAAGTAGAAACTATTGAGCACCACTGCGACCAAAGTTTAGGTATAACGGTTTATATTGGGCAAAAAAAAGGCTCAGCCAGTACCAATGATTTTTCAGCCGGTTCAATTAAAGAAACTGTTAAAGCTGCTTGTAGTATCGCTGGTTTTTCCAGTGCAGATAAATATGCAGGTTTGCCTGAAAAAGACAGTTTAGCCACAGAATTCTCAGACCTCGATAGCTGCCACCCCTGGAATATAGATGCAGAAGCCGCTATTAAAATAGCGATAGAATGTGAAGATGCTGCACGGTCTTACCATGCAGAAATCAGTAACTCAGAAGGTGCGAGCGTCAATAGCCATCAAGGCATCAGGGTGTTGGGGAATAGCCTGGGTTTTTTGCAAGGCTATGAATCGACTCGCCATTCCATTAGTTGCTCAGTTTTAGGTGAGCGTAATGGCGATATGCAAAGAGATTATTGGTATAGCGTCTCTAGAAATGCAGATAAATTAGAAATAGCTAAAGCAATAGGGATAAAGGCTGCCAAGCGCACAATTAACCGTTTAGGTGCTAGAAGCTTAACACCCCGTCAATGTCCTGTACTATATTCAGCAGAAGTGGCATCAGGATCAATAGGTTCTTTAATTAGCGCGATAAGTGGAGGAAGCTTATACCGAAAATCTAGTTTTTTACTGGATGCTTTAGGCACACAGATTTTTCCAGATTTTATTCATATCCATGAGCAGCCACATTTAAAAATGGCCTTGGGAAGTGCCAACTATGATTCTGAAGGGGTAGCAACAGCGGCAAGAGATATTGTGCAAGATGGAATATTGCAAGGCTATGTACTCAGCAGTTACTCAGCTCGAAAATTAGGTATGAAAACAACAGCTAATGCAGGGGGTGTGCATAATTTAATCGTAGAAACGGGTGATAATGATTTTTTCGCGATGTTAAAGCAGCTAGATACAGGTTTATTGGTAACAGAGTTAATGGGGCAAGGTGTTAACCAAGTGACAGGTGACTACTCTCGTGGTGCATCAGGTTTTTGGGTAGAAAAGGGGGAAATACTATATCCAGTAGAAGAGATTACCATTGCTGGAAATTTAAAAGATATGTATAAAAATATTATTTCTATAGGAAATGATATTGATTATCGAGGCAATATAAGAACGGGGTCTATATTAATAGAGCAGATGTCTATTGCAGGGGAGTAAATGCCAAGTGTAAACCCATTCTATGCTCATAGCCATTGATTTAAAATAAGCTGTTATCACCAGCTTTGACCCTCTACCCATTATTGTAATCATCTACGGCTTTGTAAAAATATTTTTATTTTTCTATTAATTTAGTAGCTTATAAATCCCACATCCGTGACCGCGCGAAGTATATTAGCAATGCATTGGTTAAGAGTTAGCTTTATTTTGTTTCTCTTCGTCTTCATTATCATCATCCATTTCTGCTATTTCTTTTAGCCTGGCAACGACATTAAAATTTATTGTACCTTCTGGATACTCTCCATCTTGATTCATTGTCCCCGCTGTTTTTCCCATTAACAGTTCAAGTGTTTCATTTACATTTGAAACAGCATAAATAGCAAATAAACCTTGTTCAACAGCATCTACGACTTCCTGCTTTAATATAAGGTTACGTTTATTGGATACCGGAATGATAACAGCGTGTTCTCCATTTAAGCCTCTGGCTTGGCATAATTTAAAGAAGCCTTCTATTTTTTCATTAACCCCACCAATCGCTTGAACCTCACCATATTGATTGATTGATCCTGTCATCGCAAAACATTGCTTGATAGGCGTTCGGGTTAATGCAGAGATTAAACAACTGAGTTCGGCAAGTGATGCGCTGTCGCCATCGACATAGCCATACGACTGTTCTAAAGCTATACTTGCCGAGATAGCTAGAGGGAATTGTTGTGCATAACAATAGCCAAGGTATCCAGTTAAAATTAACACCCCTTTTGAGTGTATTGCTTGCCCCAATTCAGCTTCTCTTTCTATATCAACAATACCTCTAGAACCTGGATATACGGTGGTGGTTATTCGCGCAGGAGCTCCAAAACTACTGCCACCGACTTCCATTACGGTTAAACCATTCACCTTTCCAATAGCCTCTCCAGAGGTATCAATTAAAATAGTCCCGTCAACCATTTCATCTAAAATCTCTTCCGCAATTCTGCCGCTTCGTGATTCTTTAGCGATTAAAGCGAACTCAATTTGAGCTTTATCTATTTCTGTTAAGCCATTGCCTGCACATAGCTGATTTGCTTCACCAATAATTTCTAATGAATCATTGATATGCGCTGATAATCTTTGTTGGTTTTCTGAAATTCGGCAGCTATGTTCTATCAGTCGTGCAATAGCGGCTTTTGTTAGTGGTAATGCGCCAGAGTCTGTCGCTTGCTTAACCATTAATGAAACAAACTGTTCAACTGAGTCTTGGGTTAGTTTTATATGGTTACCAAAATCTGCCAGTACCCGAAACATTTCGTTAAATTCACTATCCATATCTTCTAGCAAATAGTAAATATCTCTGGGACCAACAAGTATCACTTTGACATTAAGCGGAATAACTTCTGGTTTTAAAGTAATTGTATTAACCCCGTATTCCGAAAAAGGTGTCTCAATTTCTATCTTGCTACTTTTTAATGCACGTTTTAAACCTTCCCAAACAAAAGGGTAAGTGAGTATTTTTTCAGCATCTAAAATTAAATAGCCACCATTTGCTTTATGTAAAGACCCTGCACAAATTCGGCGATAGCTTGTGATCAAAGCACCCTGATCACTCATATATTCAATGCGGCCAAATAAGTTTTGATAGGTTGGGTGTGATTCGTAGATAACAGGAGCGCCATTCTCTTGCTTGTAATCCACCAAAATATTTGGCATATATTGTTCAGTTAAGATTAAGCGTTTGGTGGAGTTATCCCTTATATCTTGACTACGAGATGGCATTAAAAAATCGGTGATCGTTTCAGCCACATCTTTTTTTAATTCAGCTAAATAGCTAATAACATCATCTATATTTTGATATTTCTGTTCAAGTTCAGTAAATAATGGATCAATGGCCAACCCAATTGTTTCATTATCCAGTTGCTTGGTTTCGTCCACTAAGGTTCTACGCCATTGAGGGAGCTCTATCAATACATCAGCTAAATAAACTTCTAACTCTTCCGAATGCTTATGAAATGCCTCCCTCTCAAGTTGAGGTAATAGGGTAAACTGGTCTTCATCTAATGTTTTATTATCTCTGATTGGCAAAAAAGTAATGGCATCGCTATCTCTATAAAGAGCAACATTCATGGTTTCTGCCTTTTTATCAACTAAATCTATCGCTGCATTATATTGCTGATTAAAACGGCGCTCTATGGTGGTTTTTTTCTGTTGATAAGCTGGGCTTTCAAAGGCTGCCGGAAAAGTGGCTAATAAATTTTCAATCAGCTGCTCTATATCTTTGGAAAATGCCTGTCCGTGTCCGGCAGGCAATTGAACGGATATGGGCTCCCTAGCTTTCTCAAAATTATCAACATAAGCATAAGTGGGGGGGGCTTCTTGATTGATAGAAAATTGTGTCAAATAATTGCTAATCATTGACAGTCTTCCAGTGCCAGGTTCTCCCATTACAAAAATATTGTAACCTGGGTTTTTCATCGCCACTCCAAATTCCAGAGCTGACTGTGCTCTTTCTTGACCTAACAGGGTATCACATTGCTTTGATATTTCAGGAATGCTTAGGCTTTCAACGTCTATATTTAATTTTAAGGCATCTACAGGCAGTTTTAGAGACTTTGTCATAGAGTGGTATTTGAAAAGGTAGGTTAAAAATTTGTGTACTTGGAAAAATTATAGAGGCTTAAGCAAAACCTTGAAATCAGCTATTTTTCTGATTTTTTGAAATTGATAGCAAGTGACTCATCTTTTTTACTTTAGTTTTTAAATACTCCTGATTATCATCATTAATATGTGTTTCCACTGGAATACGTTGGTCAACCTTTACGCCTAAGCGAACCAATTCGTCTATTTTATTAGGGTTATTAGTCATTAAAGAGATAGAGCTTACTTTTAAATCCTTTAATATTAAAGCAGCCAAGTCATATTCGCGCTCATCAGCAAGGTGTCCTAAATGAATATTAGCATCAACTGTATCTAAACCTTGATCTTGTAAGTTATAAGCTTGTAATTTTTTTAACAAACCTATCCCCCTGCCTTCTTGACGTAAATAAATCAATACGCCACAACCTGCTTCATCAATAAGCTGTAGTGCTAAATCAAGCTGTTCTCCACAATCACAGCGCCGAGACCCCAAAACATCACCCGTAAAACATTCTGAGTGAATACGCACAAGAACCCCCTGTTTATCCTGAACATCACCTTTTACAAAGGCAATATGCTCCTTGTTATCTAAAGTATTACTGTAAAAATGCAGGATAAATTCACCATGTATGGTGGGAATTCGTGTTTGAACTAAATCTTTTACTTGTGGTTTCACATGCGTAACTGGCTATTAAATTGTGATGTATTTTACCCTTGTTCATACTTGAAGGTTTAATATTTATATGCTTTTTTTAGTATTTACATAGAATTTTACTTAAAAACAACTATATTAATTAACTATTACCGTTTCAACGATAGTGTATATTTTATGAAACAATCTCATTTTTATATTGGCCAAATTATTCAGCATAAACTGTTTGATTACAGAGGCATTATTGTCGATGTTGATTTTAAATTTTCTGGCACGGATGATTGGTATGAGAGTGTTGCCCATAGCCGACCGTCTAAGGACCAGCCTTGGTACAAGGTATTGGTTGATAATGCAACCCATGAAACCTATGTGGCAGAACAAAATTTAAATATTTCTGATGAATTAAGTGCTATTCACAACCCTTTTATGGGGCTTTATTTCGAAAAAACAGGCAATAATACTTACACACCTAAAATAATTAAAAATTAATAAGCTGTTGTTTATTTAAAGGCCTGAATCAACTTAACCATATCCCGACTTGCAGGGTCTAAAATTACTTTATCAAAGCCACATGACTTAACAGTTTTGACTGTTTGTCGATTGATATTGGCACCAAAAATAGAACATATTAGAGGGTTTATTAACTGCATCATTTTTGCCATTATTGGATTAGAACTCAAAACATGCTCCAGTAATAAAACTTGCCCACCGGGTTTACAAACTCTGTACAACTCTTGCAAGCCCTTTGCCGGTAGAGGCACGGAACAAAAGACAAAAGTTGCAATTACCGTATCAAAACTATTATCGGCATAACATAAAGACTGTATATCCATAAGCTCCAGTTCAACTTTGACATTTGAACGGAGTTGTTTTTTTTGAGCTCTTTCAAGCATTTTCTTACTAAAGTCCACTGCTGTTATTCTGGTGTTGGTGGGGTAATATGGGAAATTCTTCCCCGTTCCCACTCCCACCTCAAGAATATGCTCACCTTTTACTTTTCCCCATAATATTTTACGCCAGTCACTAAAAAATAAGCCCTCTAAAAAACCTTCAAGACCATCAAAATAAGGTGCTATACGGTCATAACGACGTTTTGTTTTTTCGCTATCAGCTTTCATTTGTACTCCATCATTAGCTAAAGAGGTAAATTTTCTACTGCTCTAATTGCTGTATACCATCAAGATACCATTTAGGCTGCAAACTATTTTTAGGCTTTATAAAATGCCAAACTTCTCTTACTTGTTCAGCTTGAGCGCTATCACCTTCTCTGATGATAGAATCAAACAATACTACCGCTTCAAGGTCGGTTCCAATTTCTCTAATACTTAATAATTCTGCCTCAACTTTTAAAACATCTGTTTGATTAACTTCAGAAGATGCTTGTAACTGCTGTTGAATTTCAGCAAAAACTTTATCCGTCGTTAAACCTCTAATCTCAGAAAGTGCTCTTTTATCCCATGCATCTTGCAAATTTTTATAGGCAGCTGTTGCTCCCGCTAAAAAACCAGCTTCATCAAAGTCTGCTGGAATAGTACCCTGTTTAAAAGTGACATCAGTTTGTTCGACTGAAAAAACCTTTTTAGTTGAGCTTTCCTGATGACTACCTTTATTAAACAATATATCTGTATCAAAGTCAGCTGAACTCTGTTGGGAATCATGATCAAATGAGTGTGGTTTATATTGAGAATGACCTTGCTGTGAACCATAGCTATCTTGCGTGTAAACAGGTTGTGTACGCCCCTGAGTCTTGCTAGCCTTAGCTGCAAATATTTTGTATAACAAGTAGGCAATTCCACCAAATATCAAAATATCCATAAAATTGAAGTTTTCAAATGCTCCTCCAAAAAACAATGAGCCTAGTAAACCACCCAACGCGAGTCCACCAAGCATCCCCATCAACCCACCTCGGCGACTCATACTTTGTCTAGCTGTTTGATTTTGCTTGTATGCTTTCTGTTGGCTTGCTGACCGAACAGGTGTTACTTTTGATGCAGTTGATCGTTTAAAAGGTGAGCTATAGGAAGATTTTCCACCGAACGAACGCGAACCACCAAATCGTTTAGCTTGAGCATCCGAAATACTTGTTAAGACTAATAAGCAACTTATTAAAATGCTTACTAAAAAACCTGCCATCTTATTCATACTTTCCCTTTTAAACTATATAACAATTATTGAATTTATATTTCCAATTATACCCTGTACATTTGTAACTTCACTTTAAAAATTGCTATAAATAGAGCTGTTAAATTAATTTGTTCTAGATAGAGTGCTTTGGGGTATTGAATGTTACCTTTATTAATAATATTGTTAATTCCCCCCCTGTTTAGTTGTGTAATTTATCCTACACTTAATGCTTATGAGCTAACAATGATTAGGAAAGTATGTTTAGGGTTTTATGCCACATTTTGTGACAGCGGTTGTGTTTTGTTTTATTAGTAGACACTAGCAAGAAAAAACTTATTTACATAAAGAGCAAGTTGGGTAATAGTGAGCCATAATTTATGGAGAAACAGCAATGAAATTAATATATTCGATAGGTGGTTTGTTAGTGATGACACTAGGGTCAGGTTATAGCCTAGCGAGTGTTTACAAATGCACTGACGAACAAGGTAAAACAGCTTATCAAGCCACCCCTTGTGCGGAAGAAAAAAAAGCCCTTAAAATTGATTTTAAAACGGGGCAATCTGTAGACTTAGCAGCACGAATGAAACAGCAGCAACAGCAAGTTGAACAAAAAAAACAACAGGAAATTGAGCGTCAAAACGCAATTACCAAAGAAACTAAGCGACAAAAAGATGCCATTGAACAAAGCGCGATCAACCAGCAACTGATAAAAAACAACACCATTCAATATACTGCTTTTGCTATTCCTCCTTATCAACACGATAAATTACCCGAGCAGGTTAAACCTTTTGAATCCAGACTCCCGGACATTGAAAAATTTAGGCGTTTAGCCGCTCAAAAGGCATTAGCAACAGGTAATTGCACCCGTGTAGAGTCAGACCAGTTGAGCATACGAAGTAAGCTAGATAATTTAGTTTTCTCTATTGATTGTAGTTCTGCAAAAAATTTCCAATTTAGTGAAGCTGAGCTATTAAAATAATGCAATCTAAAACAATTTTTATCACAGGTTGTTCAACAGGCATTGGATATACAACAGCAATAGAATTAAAAAAACGCAATTACCGTGTTATTTGCTCAGCCAGAAAACCAGCCGATGTCACCAACCTACAAGACCAAGGCTTTGAAGCTCTACAGCTTGACCTTGCTAATTCAAACAGCATTCAAATCGCCGTCAAGCAATTAATAACGCTAACCGATGGTAAAGTAGATGGTTTGTTTAATAATGCTGCTTTTGGGCAACCTGGTGCAGTAGAAGATTTAAGCCGAGAAGTGTTAAAAAATCAATTTGAAACTAATTTTTTTGGTACTCATGAACTGACGAACCTTATTATTCCTCTAATGCGTAAGCAGGGACATGGGCGCATAATTTATAACAGTTCAATTCTTGGTTTTGTGGCGATGAAATATAGAGGGGCCTACAATGCCAGTAAGTTTGCTTTAGAAGGGTTAGTTGATACCCTGCGTATTGAGCTCCACGGTACAAATATCCAGCTTTGTTTGATAGAACCCGGCCCTATCACTAGTCAGTTTAGAAAAAATGCTTTTGCTTTATATAAGCAAAATATAAAACCTGAATTGAGTGAGCATCAACAAACTTATAAAGCAATGGAACAACGGTTACAAAGAGAAGGGCCTGCCGCGCCCTTTACGTTACCTGCGGAAGCCGTTGCAAAAAAAGTTATTCATGCTTTAGAAGCTAAAAAACCTAAGATACGTTATTACGTTACCTTCCCCACTTATTTATTTGGCTTTTTAAAACGGGTTCTACCTATGACTTGGTTAGATTCTTTACTCCGAACAGTACAGTAATGGAGGAGCATCAGGTCGAATGCCCTTATTGTGGCGAAAATATTCCTATATTAATTGATACGTCTGCTGGTGGCCAGGAGTACTACGAGGATTGCTCTGTTTGCTGTTGTGCTATTTTCTTTAATACTTATGAAGATATACTAGGACATACAAAACTTGTTATCAAAAGAGACGACGAATAACATCTTCTTAACATATTAATATTACAAGAAAAGTTACTTAAACCTTTAATTCATGCAATATTAATAAAAGTTATGTTAAAATCCCTTACAGCATTTAGCTAAATTCTTAAAAGTTATGTGCTAATTAAAATAACTACAATGAGGTTCACATTACATGAAATTATTAAAAAGCGCTGTCGTAGCATTAACATTAGCTTTATCTTTAGGTTCTTTTTCTACAGCGGCTCTTGCTTGTGAAGATGGTAGAACTTGTTTTGGCCCAGTGCAAGCAATTGATATGACTTTAGGACATATTGCTGAAGCAATGAAATTGATCAACGATGGTGATGATGGTCAAAAAGCTCAAAAAGCAATTAGAGAAGCATCGAGAGCTCAAAAAGAACTCAATGCAAACGACAAGGTTGATAGAGCACGCCAACATGCTAACAAAAACCTTAAAAAAGCTAGAAAAGCGGCTAAAAAAGGTGATGTTATTGAAGCAACTAAGTGGCTAGAAAAAGCGGAAAAAGCTTATTCGGGCCTTAAATCTCTACTTTAATAGCATTTAGCTGTTACCCAACAGGGTGCACAACTAACGGTGCACCCTGATTTATGCTTCCCTTCTATTCCTCTACTCTAAATTCAGTCTACCGAAGTACTCCTTAAGATCTATTTTTATCGGCATAAAGTAAATATTAAAGCCAGCCTGTTTAGCCATCGCAATCACCTGGTTTGAAAAACTAATATTCCACTCTAGCTCAGGGTTAAAGCTTGAGGGAAATTTAACTTTGTTTTTTATCTCCCAATAATTCTTTGATGACATAGTGGTTATAGGGCTCAATCCAATAAAAGTATCGATTCCTTGCAAATGTTCTGCATAAATTTCTACCATCCTAATATCGTAAAAAGGTTGAGAAAAAAAACTGCTAGCACCTGCATCAACTTTTCTTTGTACATAATTACATTCTTCCTGAATTCCATTTCTATGGGGATCAAAGCCTGCATGAATGGTTATATCAGGATACTTCTGCTTAACAACTCTGATTAAATCCAGCACATTAGTATTATGAAATTCTCGTTTAATACCCTCAGGCGGGTCGCCCGAAACCAAAAGCACATGATCTAACTGGTTTTCCTCAATAATCCGGAAAATATCACCTGACTGTAAAGAAAAATCTGTCGCTCTAAAGTGAGGAACAAAGCTATATATACTTCGGTCAAATTTTTTACCTGTCTCCCAGCTTCTAATAGTAAATCGTTGAATATCAGGAACATTAATCATACTAATTGACTCACCCAATGATGAAACAAAATTATATTGCTGGTCAACGGCTTCTTCAGTTCTTGGAACAATTTCAAAGGAAAATTTCATTTTTAAGGTTGGTAACTAAAATAATATGTCGGCATTGTACCTTAAGGAGTATGGATTCAATAATATCCATTTATTCCGCAACATTAAAATAATACGACTGGGACTATCTGATTTGAATAGGTATACTACTTTTATAGATGACTGTCTCTAAGTTTTAAGAATTAAACATTAATCTTTACTTTATAGGGGAAATATATGAGTTTTTCTGTTGCAAGCAAAATCATTATTTTAATAGGCTGGCCTTTTCTTTTTATTTTATTTTTATACTTGAAAGATAAAGAAAAATTTAAACGCCGATTAAAACAAATGTTTGAGAAAGATAATTAATCACGGATCTTAAAATCACAGCTTATGAGTGTAGAGCTGGCTGAAGCCAGCTCTACAAAGTATTAGTCTTTATCTTGTTTGAAATAATCACGAAATACATTATGCAACTATTTATCTGCAAGAAGCGGGTTTAGTCCACATGCATCAAGCTAGGCTAAAGCCTCACTCCCAGGTTATCGAAGTTATTTACTACAAGTCATCTGCAATATGCTTCTGATAATAAGGCCATGTTTTAACATGCAAATATTTTCTAATGGGTGTTTTAATAACTGAAACACACAAGGCAATTGAAAATAGACACCATACTGCAGCATACTCATTTGGGTCGGTCGTTGTAAGATCTGAAATATAAGGCCCAATCAAATAATGAAATCCCACAAAACGCCATGAACCATATATAAAAGGCATACAAAATGATGCTAGAATATACACAAAGGCATGTAATCCCCAGTCAAAACCAAACAACCAATGGACAGGTGAAGACATTAAACCATTAAGTGGTAATTGCCATGCAATATGCCAATCCCCAGAAACAGAACAAGTTTGTGTACCACAAAAACCTTCAACACCCACTACACATGCTCCCGCCCAATCAAATGGAAACATTTTAATTAACATAGCTACAGAGCTTATGGCGCAAAGAGTATAGACAGTTGTACGAATTTTTAATTTAACACTCTCTGGAATAAAGTACATTGCAACCATATTGACAAAAAAGGGCTGAAAAGCGACATGAATATAGCCAAGCAGTGTAAGCACCTGGTTGCTGGGGTTGCCACATAAGTCAATATAAACATAAGTAAAGGCCTGTAATAACTCCATTAAGGCAAAATAGGTTAATGGAATCCATAACTCTTTGGATTCCCCTTTATTTGCAATATAAGCTGCCGTACTTAAACCTGCAACAGCTAAAACACCTGATGCTTCACCACTCCAACACATTGACCCTGCTCCTCAATAATTTTTTATAATTTTTATTATTTACCCACTCATATTTAAGTAGATAAATCATTATATTATATTTACTTATAAAAAGGCTGGATATAGCTTTTTATGTTATGGGGTTTTGTAATATGGGTGTTAACAAATTACAGCTTATAAATGGTAGAGAGGGTTATGACAGGAACATGCTCAAGTTATTCCGAGCGCGTTCCTTAGGAGCGTGTATGGAATAACTTCCCGAAATTATAACGTAGGATTTTTGTTTCAGGTGGAATGATCTCATGAGGCGCATAGCAAGCTACGCAACGAATGAGATCATTCCATCTGGAGCAAAAAGACAAGTTAGAAATCGGGAAGTTGTTTCATGC
>JAJRUF010000214.1 GCA_024277935.1 Gammaproteobacteria bacterium | reverse complement strand
GTCTGAAGAAAGAAAGCCCCCCATCTTGCTTGCCTTTTTGCTCCTGATCAGAATTCCTAATATACCTATAGATTAAGAAATATCTTTCAAACAACTGAAATCATAGAGCATTTAATCCAGAAAAGTGGTATAAATTAAGACGGTCATTACAGATTTTAAAAAAGGCTAAGGGCTAAGGGTATTATAGAATTCCCGTTGCTAAGGGAGTTGGAAATAAATAGTTGCCGGGTTTTTTGCTTGTTTTGGTAATGCTATGATGTTAGGCAACTAGCAGGAAATAAATTATACAGCTATTTATTTGGAAGCAAGGCTAAAGCCTTGCTTCCAGCTTGTAAAATTTATTCCGCGTACGTCTTAACATAAATTCTTTTACCTTACGATTTATCCAGGAGCTAAAATGAATACATATAAGAAAACCTTTACCGTTAAAAGACTCTGGCAAATATTGGGGATCAGCCTACTCTTTTCCTTTTCTATTTTGTTATTTTTGGGTAGTAAGATCTATCAACAAGCCCCACCTATTCCAGAAGCTTTTAAAACACCTACTGGAGATATTATCTATACACGAGCGGATATTGAAACCGGTCAAAATGTATGGCAATCCACTGGAGGTATGCAGCAAGGATCTATTTGGGGGCATGGCAGTTATCTGGCTCCCGATTGGTCGGCTGATTGGTTACACCGTGAAGCCTCGGCGTTGCTTACATTGATTGCACAGAAGGAACTTGTGGGGGTAGCAGCGACAGGAGATCAGTTACTTGAAATGCATAAGGTGACCTTACGGCATGAGATGCGTAAAAATACCTATGATTCCAATACGGGTATCGTTATTATCGATACCAATCGCGCTCAAGCTATTAAAACCGTAGAACAGCATTATATTGGCTTATTCACCGGTAGTAACAAGAAATACCTAGAATTAAGAAAAGAATATGCCTTTCCACTCCACTCGGTTTTAGATAACCAACAAGCCAGACAATTGTCGGCATTTTTTTCTGGACTTCCTGGGCTGCTGTCACCAACAGGCCTGATGATGATATTAGTTATACCAGCAACTGGCCTCACGAGCCTTTAGTGGGTAATACGCCATCAGCCAGTATCTTGTTATGGAGTCTTATTTCGATTTTTCTATTACTTGCAGGAATTGGCTCTATTGTTTGGTACTATGCAAAGCAATTTGATGCCTGGCGAGCAGATCAAATCCCAGAAGCTGGTTTTGCTCAAGAAGATATAGTGGCTTCGGCAACTATTACACCCTCAATGCGCGCAACCGCAAAGTTTTTCTGGGTAGTCACTGCACTCTTTATCTGTCAGGTTCTATTGGGTATTGTTACGGCTCACTATGCTGTTGAAGGTCAAGGGTTGTACGGCTTGCCACTGGTTGATTATTTACCTTATTCAGTGACTCGTACTTGGCATACACAACTTGCTGTACTATGGATAGCTACCTCCTGGTTAGCAACTGGGCTTTACGTCGCACCTATGATTTCTGGACATGAGCCTAAATTCCAACGTTTTGGTGTAAATTTTTTATTTTTTAGTTTATTAATTATTGTTGTTGGCTCATTCACGGGTGAATGGCTGGCTATAAATGGTTTTTTCGATAACTTAAGCTTTAATTTCTGGTTTGGTCATCAAGGTTATGAATACATCGACTTGGGTAGATTTTGGCAAATTTATCTTTTTATTGGCTTACTACTTTGGGTCGTATTAGTACTTCGAGGACTCTGGCCTGCCTTAAAAGATAAGGAATCAGGTTCACTGGTTTTTCTAGTCATTATTTCCACCGTCTCAATAGGTTTGCTTTATGGTGCCGGCCTAATGTGGGGGCAACATACGCATATCAGTGTTATGGAATATTGGCGCTGGTGGGTTGTGCATTTGTGGGTTGAAGGTATTTTTGAAGTTTTCGCGACGGCCATTATCTCAACCTTATTTGTGCGTATGGGCTTATTAAGAGTCTCTGTGGCTACCACTATGATTTTGTTTGCCACTATTGTTTTCCTAGGTGGTGGAGTATTAGGAACCTTCCATCATTTATATTGGAGTGGTACACCTATCTCAATTTTAGCCATTGGGGCCACTATTTCTGCACTGGAAGTTGTACCTCTATTGGTTGTTGGTTTTGAAGCTTACAGTCGGTCAAAAATTGAGCATGAAAGACAATGGGAGCAAAATTATCATTGGCCTTTTATGTTTTTTGCCGCTGTTTTAGTCTGGAATATGGTGGGTGCTGGTCTGTTCGGTTTTTTGATCAATCCACCTATTTCACTTTATTATTTGCAAGGGCTTAATACCACAGCAAATCATGGTCATGCTGCATTATTTGGTGTTTATGGTATGCTGGGTATAGGCTTAATGTTATTTTGTATGCGTGGACTGACAGATGTTCACCAATGGAATCAAAAGCTACTGAAAGTATCATTCTGGTGTCTCAATATCGGACTTGCCATGATGACATTTTTGTCACTCCTTCCTCAAGGCTTATGGCAAAGTTATGCCAGTATTAAATATTATTATGCCTATGCGCGTTCGGCCGAATTTATGCATAGTGCAGTTATGGAAGGCTTTGTTTGGGCGCGTGTTCCAGGCGATATTGTTTTTTCTGTCGGTGTCTTCGCTTTTGCTCTTTTTGTATATCAGGCGTTTACTAATAAGCAACCGAAATAAGCTAAAGAGAAAGTGGAAAAAAGGAAATGAGTGCCTGTGCCCAATTAGCTCTTTGTAACGATTGACTTAAGGAAAAATCGTAGGATACGCTGAGATAAGAAGTGCATCAATGTATCATTGATGCACTTCCTGTCGTTAGCACATCCTACGTGAAACGCTTAAGTCAATGGCAGTGACCTTAGGGGGGGGTAACAAGCTTATACTGTGTATAGGTATTAATAAACTTACTAAGTAAAGGAGAAGTGAATAGTGAAACAGGTAAAGCTTGATGTGACAGGGATGCAATGCAGTGGTTGTGAAACAGCGATAGAAGAAGCGGTAAGCCAGATAGAGGGTGTTGATAATATAACTGCTGATTACCCTACTGGAAAAGTGAGTATCAATTTTGATGACAATAAAGCCAGTCTTGAGGTGATTCAAAAGGCGATTGAGAAAGCAGGTTATCCAATAGCGACAGTAAAGCCAAAAGGGAAACCAACGTGGTTAAAATTTATCCTTGCCTTGCTCGCTGTTATTGCTGTTGTGGTGATTATGGTGGGGGCACGAAAACTATCCCATTATTTTTCATTGCCTGATTTAAGTTCACAGCTAAGTGACAGCATGATTTTTATTATTGGCTTAATTACTGGACTGCATTGTATCGGGATGTGTGGCAGTTTTGTGATTAGCTATACGGCGAGGGATGCAGAACAACAGCACCCATCTTGGTTATCACATCTTTTATATGGTTTAGGGAAAACATTCTCTTATGCCATGTTTGGTGCATTATTTGGATTTTTAGGGTCTCTTATTAGTATTACACCTTTTATCCAAGGTGTTACCAACCTAGTTGCTGGTGGTTTTTTATTTCTTTTTGGTTTAAATATGCTCAATGTATTTGCCGTTTTAAAGCATATTCGAATCAAACAACCTAAAAGCGTTGCCCATTTGCCATTAAACAAAGAAAGCGAGTTCGAAGTCCTTTATTTATTGGTTTTTTTTCAGGGTTTCTACTTGGATGCGGTCCATTACAAGCCATGTATGTAATGGCGGCTGGAAGTAGTGACCCATTGGTTGGTGCGAAAATTTTAACCTTATTTGGTTTAGGAACATTACCTGCTTTATGGAGTTTTGGGTATTTAACTCGGCTTTTTTCAGAGGTAACAACTCAGCGGTTTTTCCAATTATCAGGAGTGATTCTGATTTTTATAGGGCTGATGATGTTTAATAAAGGCTTGATGCGCACCCATTCTGGGTATGACTTTAAATCCATTGAGCAACAAATCGTAACAACACTATCAAAGGTAAATTAACGCCAAAAAAGTAAAATAATTAGGTGTCAACCGAAAAATAAAGGGAGCTTAAAAACGCTATGAATAATTTTTTTTTACACTATCTGCCATAGACTTAAGCGTTTCACGTAGGATGTGCTAACGACAGGAAGCGTATCAATGATACAAAGATGCGCTTCGTATCTCAGCTCATCCTACGATTTTTCCTTAAGTCAATGGCAGTGAAGTATAACTTATAAAAAATTATGAAAAATATTAAAAACGCCTTCTTTTTTCAAACAAATTTAGGGTTGTTACTTATTGCCTATCTGCTTGCTTTATCATTACCATTAAACGCTTCAGAAATTGAAAGTTTATCAACGATATTACATCAACTAGAGCAAGTCTCACCGCAGTTACGCGTCGATAAAGCCAATATAGCGGTGAGCAAAGCGGGGGTTGATAAAGCCAGTAGTGAATATTGGGGGCGGATAAGCCTTTATGGAAAAGATATTCACTACAATAATAACCGTTTAGTCAGCCCATTGGCTCCGCCTGTAAACTTATCTCAAATCACTGTTGATAGCAATCAATACAGTTATGGCGCAAATCTTTTATTACCACTGGATATTAATGGAAAAATTACGGCTAAGGTTCATGCGCAACAACATTTAAACGAAGCTTCTCATTTTGCATTTGCCAATTCTCGTTTGCAGTTATTTTCACAAGCTGTTTTTTTATATCGTAGCTTACAACA
The DNA here is from genome assembly GCA_024277935.1 of Gammaproteobacteria bacterium. Taxonomy (GTDB): domain Bacteria; phylum Pseudomonadota; class Gammaproteobacteria; order Methylococcales; family Methylomonadaceae; genus QPIN01. The sequence continues at coordinate 1,431 of JAJRUF010000214.1, read as the reverse complement.
ACTATCGGGTGTACGCGAAGCATTAAATAAACAACATCAAGCTTTGCTAGAACATTATCAAGTGACTAAAACGGGCATCAATGTTGGGCGACTAGCAAAGGTGGAATTACTCAGGATTGAAGCTGAAATTAAAGTGGTGGAAGGGCAATTAGCGTCGGTTAATGGTGATGATGCCCGTTTACGTGCCAATTTGGCTGCATTGTTAAACCAAACACACTACACAAAATCAATTGTACAGGCTAAAAGTACACCGCCAGCTTTATCGGCTATTAATGAAGAAAGCTTGCAACAACGTCCTGATATTCAACGTTTTAAGCGTTTGACTCAGGCAGAAAAGGAATCAGCTAAAGGAGCTTATCGGGATTGGTTACCCAGTTTATCTGTACAGGCTAATGTTGCTAGAAACTCTGCTTACAATGGTGATGGTTCGGGTGTATGGAGTGTGGTCGGACAACTTGATTGGGAATTATGGGATGGTGGACGGAGAAGAGCGCAAATTAGTCAAGCGCATGCAAAAATTCAAGCCGTTCAACAACAGAAAGTGTTGGTGGCCAACCAAGCTAAAGCAGAGTTTGATGCAGCTTTAGCGGGCTGGACTGCATCACAGCTACAATATGAGGCTGCACAGGCAGGTTTACAAGCCGCAGTTGAAACCGAGAAAATACAGTCTGACCGTTACCAAAACGGGCGACTTTCTTCAGTGGATTTATTGGATGCGGAATCGGTATTGGCAAAAGCCCGGTCAAGTTTAAGTAGTGCCATAGCGACTTGGTGGCTGGCAGATGATCAATTAAATTTAGCACTAGGTAGAGAGCCGCATGCCTATCGGTTACAGGCAGATAAATAATAGTTCCCACGCTCTGCATCACTGACACTAATGTTAAGAATAAAAAGTAGGGTGTGCTGAGGAACGAAGCGCATTGTTTGCGCATGATATGATGCGCTTCGTTCCTCAGCACATCCTACAAAATAGTAGAGTGGGAATGGTAAAAATAGGTAATTCACAATGATAAAAAATTTCTTAATCACTAAAGCAAAATATTTGGTTTTCCTGCTGATCATTATTCTCAGCTTTTTAATCTTACACAGTCAATTAAAAAAAGTAAGCGATGAACCCACGATGACATTAGCGCCTTGGGCACTATCTGTTGCCAAGGTCACAACGGGGCGTGTCACTGAAGGTTTCCCTGCTTTGGGGGAAGTAGAAAGTGCCAGTGAAGTACGGCTCAGTCCACAAATAACAGGGCGTATTCTGGATTTAGGACCCAGAGCAGGCGGACATGTCGTAAAAGGTGATTTACTGGTACATATTGATACCGAAGAGTTAGAAGAAAATCGTGATGCACTGGAGGCAAAACGTATAAGTGCTGAGGCGGCCCTGCACCATGATCAAAGAGAATTACAACGCGAGCAGAAGCTATTTAAACAAGG
>JAJRUF010000015.1 GCA_024277935.1 Gammaproteobacteria bacterium | reverse complement strand
GTATCGTTTAACTTACTCATTTATTGGTACTTTTAGATTGTTTTTATGCTTCCTATTTTACCATTTATGAGTAAGTTCTTCTTTTTTTTAGCTCATCTTGCTAAGAATATTCTTCGGTTTTATTGGTTTTGCAAGAGGCTCCGCTTATTGATAAATTCATTATGGTGTAATTGATAAGCCATTAGTGCTACATCACTTTGTTGGCTATTAATCGTTGTTACTTTAGTCTTAAACTCATCTATCCACGCACAACCGATTTTATTTTCTACATCACGACTTAAACAATAGAGTTGCCAGCCTTTTTTATAAGCATTAAAGTAACCTTCCGCTAAATCTGGTGGAATCGTTGCTGATGAAATCATCACTTTACGTCCTAACATACCTGCTAAGTGAATGAGTCGACCAATAGCAATTAAATCTGAGCCTGTAAAATCATCAATTTCATCAATCACTAAATCAGATGACATTAAACGTAAGCTGGGTAAAATATAACGCCCACCTCGTGTTGTTTCTGTCGCTGCCATCATATGATCTATCGTACAGGTGAGTATAGGTGCATAAAAAACTTCCTGTCTTTTGGCTTTGTTAAAGCCGTTGCTAACCCCTCGACAGGTATATCACAATCATAATCAATCTCTTCCTCTAATAAGGATTCTTGAGATTCAGAACCATTGAATTCATTGCTTGCTTCTTGTTCTTCAATTTTTGCTGAGTTATGTAATTCTGTCACCGCTTTTGAGCCAATCAGCACGGCAAGTTCTGAATCATCTAGCCCAATGCGGTGCCTGTATTCATCGCCTGTTTGCAAGGTCAATGTCCTTAGCCCTAAAGCCAAGATATAACGTAAACTATTGCCATTTATAGATAAAGCCTGCATCACTTTTGCATTGGCAAAGGTTTTACCACAGCCTGTACTTGCCATATTAACGGCAAAAAAACCTTTTATCTCTTTTGACTGTGCTTTTTTCCATTGTGTTATTTGTTCAACCGCTTTATTTTGCCAGCGAAAAGCAGGTGGGGTTATTTTTCTAAGTCCTTTTATATCAGTTGCTAAGGGAAGCTCTTTTTCAAATAGGGGTAATAACTGGGCTGTTTTTAATGCATTTTTGGCGACACCGACCAAATGCTCATCCAATTTTTGTTTATATTCTTGAGTATTTCTATCGGTATTGGCAAATAAACCTATTGTATCTTTCCATTTATCATCTGCATTTTGTGAAGAGTAATAGTGATCGCCTAACATTAAACACAAACGTGAATGGTGCAGAACTAAACGAAAGCTACCATCCTGTACCGAAGATTCAATTAAAGGCATACATTCTTGTAATTTTTTTGACCAGCGTTTAAGCTCTTTCATCCATTTATTGGATTGACTAATTAGCCCTTTTGGAAACTCAAAACAATCTTTAATGCGCTGTTGGTATTCTTTTTTATCCTGTTTATTTTCATAACCCCAGCTTTGGGTAATCCTTTTCAAAACCATATCAATATCAGTCGCTCTTTCATCGCTCCAATCTTCTTTTGTAAAAGGTAATTTATGATGTGAAACAATCAGCCATGCTACTAACTTTGCAGCAGTAGGAAGCTGATATAAAGGCGTTAAATTTTCTTGATTTAGGGCTTCTTTTAATTGAGTTTCATCAAATTCACCCTGAGATAGTTTGATTAACCATGCATCAGTCTCTAAGCCCGATTGTTTAACCAAAGCATTCAATAATAAACATGAAATCCATTCATGCCTAAGTGGATCGCCTTTGTATTTATATTTGCTGTTGGGGCTTAATTTCTCTTGAAATAATTTAGATGCTTTCCCCCAGTCATGTAACAAAGCGGAAACGGCAGTTAATGATTTAATCAAAGGCAAATATTTCCAATCATTTTCATAATGACTATTTAGAATATTTTTTTGTGTCCAATTCACAGGTACAAAACCTTCCGCATTAAACTTATCTCGGTTTCCTACTAGCCAAACTAACTCACTGCGATTACGCGAACGTATCCAATGACACGAAACAGCAGTATTCTTAGTCGCCGTTTTACGCAGTAATTTTTTAACCGCCTGCAAGCCGTCTTCGGTAATCACCGTTTGCCATGCATTGGTGCCAATGCGGTTGGCGAATGCATCCAATACGCGCCGTGTTCTATTTAATGCCTTATGTTCGCATTGTGATACAAAGGTCACCATCATAAGTCTTTACCTTCTAGGCTGGCTTTTTTGACTGCATCAAACATAAAATCCAAGGCTTTATGCTGGGTGAAGTTTTGTAAACATTGTTGGCGAAACTCTTGTTCGGTGGCTTGCTCTTTGGCACAGATAAACGCCCAGGGAAGTATTAGAGTATCTTTGATTAAATCTGCCACATCAAATACTAACGCGCCACGGCGTGTTTTACCGTGCATCACGGCAAAGCCATGTGGAATGCCTAATACCCAAAGTGTTGTGGCCGCTAATCCGTATGCCAGATAATTACCGTGATTAAGAAAAGCATTGGCATCATCTACACTGTCATGTTGACGTACAAAGTCTTTTTGTTGGGTGTTATTGGCGGCTATTTTATAAAGCGTTTTGGTAAGATGTGCTTCGACTAAGAGGAGATTAGTCACATCTTGGCAAGCATCTATCTTGTTAGCAAAAGTTTCTAGTGCTGTTTTAATGCCTAAATCATCTAAGGTAAACCCTTCGTTATTTAAATCTCTATCTTTACCCCACACTTTTTGTAAATAGCTGATGCGTTGTTGCTGAAATTGCTTGGCAACTTTTAAGCGTTTTTCTGGTTCAAACCAAAACGACATCCAACCTTGTATATATTCCGTGGGTCGATATTCACTTTGCGGTGATAGCCATTCTATTTCATTAGCGGCAATAAGTGGTGTACCGCCACTACCACTAAAGCCTATCAGCACACCTGCTGAGGCCAGCATTCTTACAGCTGCCTGAGTAATAGATGTGCCTGTTCCCAAGAGAATACAGGTGGTATTGGCAATGGGAATATTCCAGTATTGTTTTTCTGTATCGGCTTCTGTTAGGTATAACACTCTGCCATCTTTTTGCATCACGCGACATTTATCTAAGTAATAAATATTGGCACGTTTAGAGTGTAGTATCGCTTTTAAATCGGTGAGTTGTTCCATAGATCATATCCTTTGATTGGCAATGTTTACTAATTTAAAATAGCACTTTTCCAGTTTATTTGTGTAAGTTGTAATGTTATTTTTCGGTCGGTGAAGGTCTAACGCCTGAATAAATTCAGTATTTTTCAAATAATATACTAGACTCAAAATAATAATTATTTTAAACATTTATCTGAAAGGAATAATATGGATTTTATTAGACGTAGCCTTTTACTACAACTTACCGTTCCTGTAATAGCATTACTTGTAGCCAGTCTTACCTTTATTGGCTTTTATATTCCATCGGCCATCACTGAAACGGCAACTGAACAAGCTATTAACTCATCCTTACAAACAATCAATACCTTTAAAACCATTAGAAAATACTACACTGATAATGTCGTAAAAAAAGTACTTACATCGGGCATAATTAAACCCGTTATAGCTCATAAGGAGCAGAAAAATACTATTCCATTACCTGCAACAATGATTCATGATTTAAGTGACTTAATGAAAGGAACGGGGGAGGAGCTAAAAATATACAGTGCTTTTCCCTTTCCAAACAGGCAACATCAGCAACTAGACAGTTTTCAACAGCAAAGTTGGGATGCTCTCAATAAAAACCCAAACAAACCTTTTATACAATCAGAAGTACAAAATAACCATAAAATAGTGCGTGTCGCTATTGCTGATATTATGACGGAGCAATCTTGTGTAAACTGTCATAACTCACACCCTGATACCCCAAAAAATGACTGGAAATTGGGAGATGTTCGTGGAGTCTTGGAAGTTAGTATTGATATTGAAAAAATTATCGAGGAAGGTCAATTAACAGCATTTAAAATCATTACCATCCTCTCTGCTATTTTAATCGCCATAGTTATTTTAATGACCCTTAAATTCAAAGGCATTAACAAACGTCTAAAAAATATTGGTGAAACACTTACTCATGCTGCACAAGGCGACTTAACCAGTACCGCGGACAGCTCTGGTATTGATGAGATTTCAATAGTTTGCCAGCAATATAATGTATTAGTAGACTCAACAAAAGAAACGATAGTAGCAATAACTCAGACTGCTGAAAATCTATTATCTGAGGCCCAGGAATTGCATTCTGCCAGTGAAGCTTCAAATAAAAATGTAAGTGAACAAAAACAAGAAACAGAGCAAGTTGCTTCAGCAATGGGGCAAATGAGTTCAGCTATTCAGGAAGTTGCTGTTAGCATAAACAACTCATCGGAAGCAATCCAGCATGCTGATGAAGAAGCACAAAGTGGAAGCGAAATTGTTTCTGAAGCAATTAGTTCAATTAATGCTTTATCACAAGAGGTTAGCAATGCAATATCGGTTATTGAGCAACTTGAACAAGATAGCAACCAAATAGGAACAGTCCTTGATGTAATTGGTGGGATTGCTGAACAGACTAACTTACTCGCGTTAAATGCAGCCATTGAAGCGGCTAGAGCAGGCGATCAAGGTCGGGGATTTGCCGTTGTTGCTGATGAAGTAAGGACACTAGCGGGTAGAACTCAACAGGCTACTTCTGAAATTCAGAGTATGATTGAAAAACTACAAACGGGGGTTAAAAGTGCCGTTACCGTTATGAATAAAAGTGGTACTTATACCGAAGATAGTGTTGGTAAAGCTACTTCTGCCGGTGAAAAACTGAATGACATTACCAATACAATCACAACCATCAATGAAATGAGTCGTTTAATTGCCAGTTCAGCAGAACAACAAAGTGTAGTAGCAGGAGAAGTAAGCAATAATGTAACACGCATAAACCAAGGTGCAGAACACTCCATAAATGTCTCTAAAAAAACAACTCTAACAAGTGAAAAAGTTGAGAAACTAGCCATTGAACTACAAAATTTGGCTCATAAGTTCAAATGTTAAAAATAGGGCATCTTTCATTTTAACCCTAAAGTAGCTTGCTCTTTTTAGTTTGAGAAAATAAGCACATCATTGGATGTGCTGAGGAACGAAGAGCATCAGCTAAACTTTGTCTGATGTACCTCCTAACATAGGCACATCCTACAGAAATATCAATACAAAAGTATAAACTGAAAGATGCCAAAGTGGGTTAGGCGAAATTACATCTAATCTTCAACAAATGCGAGAACTAGCTGTATAAGCAGAAAATGCAACAACGACAAACCATGATGCCATTCAAGCTGTTGTGGTTAATTTGCTTGCTTTAATAACCCTTGGTAAGTTTATACTTTTCACGCTAACCCATCTACACGCTGAAATCCTCGCGGCAAGGCCACCCCTCTTTTAGCACGAGTTGCAGTGTATGTTTCAATATCACTAGACTTTAAGCTTAAATGCCTTTTACCAGATAAGATTTTTAACGTTCCATTTTCAGTAATAACGGCTACTGAAATCACAGCATCAATTCCAGAATTAAAATCTTTTGCTGGAATTTGAATTAATTTAATACCTTTTCCTTTTGATAACGCAGGCAACTCTTGTACAGGAAATATTAATAATCGACCTTGCTGGGTGACAACTGCAATTAAATCAGTGTCATTGCCAGTAAAAACAGGGGCTAATACCTTTGCACCCACAGGTAAGGTAATAATAGCTTTACCTGCTTTATTTTTACTTTGTAGGTCTTTTAATTGTATTCTGAAGCCATAGCCAGCACTGCTTACCATTACAAACCAGTCATCAGCCTGGCCTGAGAATAAATGAGTGAAAAAAGACCCTGTTGGCGGTTTTAGTCGCCCTGTTAAGGGTTCACCTTGGCTACGTGCTGAAGGAAGATCGTGAGTTGCTACTGTGTAGGCTCGCCCCATCGAGTCCAATACATAAATAGGTAGAGTTGAACGCCCTTTTGTTGAATCTAAATACTTATCACCAGAGCGATAGCTTAGACTATTTACATCGATTTCATGACCTTTTGCCGCTCTAATCCAGCCTTTTTGTGATAATACTATGGTTAAAGGTTCATTGGTAATCAGGGCAGTGGCATCTAAAACTTGTGAAGCCTTTCTTGAAACAATGGGTGAGTGCCTATCATCTCCATATTTTTCTGCATCCCGTTCTAATTCTGTTTTAATTAAACGGTTTAATAAGTGCTTAGAGCCTAAAGTTTTTTCTAGGGCTTTTCGCTCCTCCTCCAGTTCATCTTGCTCACCCTTAATCTTCATTTCTTCGAGTTTTGCAAGATGCCGTAATTTTAATTCCAGTACTGCTTCAGCTTGTATATCTGTAAGCCCAAATCGTTCCATTAAAACTGGCTTTGGCTTGTCATATTCACGAATAATTGCAATAACTTCATCAATATTTAAATAGGCAATTAATAAGGCATCTAAAATATGTAATCTTGCTAGGACTTTATCAAGTCTATATTGCAATCGTCTACGAACAGTTTCTGTTCTAAATTGTAGCCATTCAACTAAAATATCGCGTAAATTTTTAACAATAGGCTTACCATTTAAGCCAATCATATTCATATTAACACGGTAATTTTTTTCCAAATCCGTGGTCGCAAATAAATGAGACATTACTGATTCAATACCAACCCTCCTTGACTTAGGAATAATAACTAAACGTGTTGGATTTTCATGGTCAGATTCATCTCTTAAGTCCTCAATCATAGGTAGCTTTTTAGCTACCATTTGGGCGGCAATTTGCTCTAATAACTTTGCCCCCGAGACTTGATGTGGCAATGCTGTAATAACAACATGGTGGTCTTCCATCTCATACTGTGCTCGCATTTTTATAGAACCATTCCCTGTCGTGTATATCTTATTTATCTCTTCTGCTGAACTGATGATTTCAGCATTTGTTGGATAATCAGGTCCCTTTACGCAAGACATCAAGGTATCAATATTGGTGTCAGGATCATCTAAAAGATAAATACAAGCACTCACTACCTCACGTAAATTGTGAGGAGGAATATCCGTTGCCATGCCAACAGCAATTCCCATTGTTCCATTTAATAGCACGTTGGGTAACCTTGCTGGCAATAACACAGGCTCTTTCATCGTACCATCAAAATTATCAACCCACTCAACCGTACCTTGCCCTAGTTCAGATAGTAAAGTTTGGGCGTAGGCGGTTAATCGAGATTCAGTATATCGCATAGCAGCAAAGGACTTAGGGTCATCAGATGACCCCCAGTTACCTTGCCCATCAATTAAGGGGTAACGATAAGAAAAGTCCTGAGCCATTAAAACCATTGCCTCATAGCAAGCGGAGTCGCCATGTGGATGATATTTACCTAAAACATCACCGACTGTTCTTGCTGATTTTTTATATTTAGCAAGCGCATTTAAGCCTAATTCAGACATTGCATAGACAATACGCCTCTGCACCGGTTTTAAGCCATCACCAATATGCGGTAATGCCCTATCCAAAATAACATACATGGAATAGTCCAAATATGCCTTTTCAGTAAAGTCCTTTAAAGGGAGTTGTTCGTAATTTTCCTGGATGCCCATTTATTAACTATATGTAATTATGATCGTTCTATTTAAACTAAAAAGTGAAGCCAAAAACTATCAATGTTATTCATTAATTCTTACACTTCGCCCGTAAATTAATACGCCTTTTAATTACTCATAATTAAGCAACAAATCGTCATCATCACTTTCTACACTATCAGAAACCAAGGCTTTTCGTTTTGAAAGGTAAGAATTTCTATAAAATTCATATTTACCAAAAACTGAAGCCTCTTCGGCCGTTGCTTCAGTTCCTAGATAGTCAGCTCTTATATCAGTATATTTCAGTGCAGTAGCACTTGCCGTTATATAAAAAGTGCTTCCTGGAATATAAAATGTAAAGTATGAGGTTGGATCCATTGCTGCATCACCCAGTAAGCCAAATACACCTCGGGCAGAACTTGCTCCCAATAAAGGCAGAACAATATAAGGTCCTGTAGGTACACCCCAGTAGCCGAGTGTTTGACCAAAGTCCTCATCATGCTTTTCTAACTCTATCATTGATGCAACATCAATCATCCCACCTACACCAACGGTTGAATTGACTATAAAGCGTGAAAAATCCAAACCAGATTGAGAAAGTTTACCTTGTAAGGCATCGTTAATAGTTACCCCAATATCATCAATATTACTAAAAACATTAGTAACAGCCTTATCGACAAAACTAGGTGTTATCCAGCGATAAGCCTTAGCAACAGGTTTCATGGCATAATCATCTAACTTCTCATTGACTGAATAAACTTTCCTATTCCAAGCTTCAAAGGGGTCCCTTTCATCAACAACAGGGGTAGTTGAACACCCATTTAGAGCGGTTAATAAAATAACTCCCATAAAAAAATTAGTTCTTTTATTCCTCATGTTTTTTCCTATAGCTACATATTAATATTTAAGTAACTTGTACTTAAAATAAATATTTTAATTCATAATAAAGTAAATTAAACAGGCAGAAAATAAGCCTGAATCAAATTCTAGTGTTAGGATGATATTAAATTTACACCCATAAACCTAGTACAAATTTAATTTTTAATTAGAATACACATTAATGGATATAACCCCAAACCCTTTAGGTAAACGATTTAGAGGATATCTTCCTGTCATTATTGATATTGAAACAGCTGGATTTAATGCAAAAAAAAATCCATTACTAGAAATAGCGGCTGTTATTGTTGAACCTGACAGCCAAGGATTACTACAAATAACCGAGTCTCACGCCCATAATATCACGCCTTTTAATGGTGCTGAGTTAGATGAATCTGCATTAAAATTTACGGGGATTGACCCTTTTCATCCTTTTCGCATGAGTATAGATGAAAAAGAGGCTTTAAATAAATTGTTTAAGCCTATCAAAGCCGCAGTAAAAAGAAACAACTGCACCCGTGCCATTTTAGTTGGGCATAATCCAGCATTTGATATGAATTTTCTGAATGCCGCTATTGAAAGAACAAAACACAAACGTAGTCCATTCCATCCTTTCAGTAGTTTTGATACTGCAACATTAGGCGGGTTAGCGTATGGTCAAACTGTCCTGGCCAAAATTGCTAAAGCCGCTAACTTAGAATGGGATAGTGATAAAGCACACTCAGCACTTTATGATGCTGAACAAACTGCCAAAATTTTTTGTATGATTGTCAATCGCTGGAAAGAAATGGATGAAAAGCAGGTTAAAGACTAAAGACTAAGATTTATCGCCTACTGCTTAGATCCACTATATCACGACATTTTGAGAAAAAATATTATGGGCATATAAGTCCCCCCTATAAGATTAAATTATCTGTATACAGGCTCTTGATCATTTTAGTCTTTCGTCTTGAGTCTTTAGTCTGCTCTTAAACCTTTTCCAACATTTCTTTTAACTCACCTTTGCTGTGAAGGTCCATAATAATGTCACAGCCCCCTACTAACTCTGCATTAATATATAACTGCGGGTAAGTTGGCCAATTTGAATATTCCTTAAGTGCCTCCCTCACCTCAAGGTCTTCAAAGATATTAATGTACATAAATTGTACTCCACAATCTTTTAAAATTTGGACTGTTTGTGCTGAAAAACCACACTGAGGAAAATCTGGCGTGCCTTTCATATATAAAACAATAGAGTGACTACCTAGTTGATCTTTAATTCGTTCAATTACATCCATTAAAAAATACTCAATATTATTAAAAACCTAGTAATTTTATCAAGTTTTATTAAGGATAAAAACCTTTATAACTGTAATTTTTAAGAAAAACACACTTGCCTGTTTTTTTGTACTCGATATAATGGAATGTTTTTCGTAGCAAAACATACATTTTTGCTATAAAAACCAGTAAAAATAAATATAATGACAAGTCATATTATGCCAACTTATGGACGCTTACCTATAACCTTTGAAAGAGGTGATGGTGTTTGGCTGTGGGATCAAACCGATAAACGTTATTTGGATGCCTTATCAGGCATTGCTGTTTGTAATTTGGGACATGCTCACCCCTCAGTTCACCAAGCCATTTGTGCTCAAAGTGAGAAACTACTCCACACTTCTAACTTATACGGCATAGCTTCTCAAGAAGCCTTGGCAGATCAGTTAATTATCAAATCTGAAATGGATAATGTTTTTTTCTGTAACTCTGGTGCAGAAGCAAATGAAGCGGCTATTAAAATTGCTCGCTTATATGGACACCAACAAGGCATTGATAAACCCTGTATTATTGCCATGGAGAAAAGCTTTCATGGTCGAACGCTTGCAACATTAAGTGCTACGGGAAATCCAAAAGTTCAGGAGGGTTTTTCTCCATTGCTTGAAGGGTTTTTACACGTCCCCTACAATGATATACCTGCTATTGAATCTGTCATTGCTAAAAATAATACTATTGTTGCCATTTTGGTCGAGCCAATACAAGGTGAAGGTGGAGTAAACATACCTGCCTATAACTACCTTAATCAAATCCGTCAACTATGCGACCAACGCGGCTTGTTAATGATAATTGATGAAATTCAAACAGGCATTGGTCGTACCGGAAAGTTCTTGGCTTATCAGCATAACTCAATTATTCCTGATATTTGTACTGTTGCAAAAGCTTTAGGCAATGGTGTTCCTATTGGGGCTTGCCTTGCTCATGGAAAAGCAGCTTCTTTATTGACAGCAGGCAAACATGGCTCAACCTTTGGTGGCAACCCCTTAGCTTGTAGTACTGCTCTTGCTGTATTAGAGACACTTGATAAAGATAATATTATTCAACAAGTTGAATCCAAAGGTGCTGAAATCACCAAGCGTTTAAGCAGTCTATTAAAGAATAACACTTCTGTTTCCAATATCAGAAACAAAGGCTTAATGATTGGTATTGACCTTGACTCCCCTTGCGCAGAGTTAGTCACAACCGCTCAAGAGCATGGTTTACTCATCAATGTAACTGCGGAGAAAACAATACGTTTACTACCGCCCTTAATTATCAATTCAGAACAAATAGAATTGCTGACAACTACGTTGTCACAACTTATTGAAGAATTCACAACACCTTGTAAAAAATGATGCCAGCAAGACATTTTATTAGCTTACTTGATTTATCCAGCGATGAATTTCGCAGTTTAATTTCTAGAGCAACTGACTTAAAAAATACTAGAAACCCTGACTTCCAACCCTTAAAGGGGCAAGTGTTAGCGATGATTTTTGAAAAGTCATCAACTCGCACCCGAATTTCTTTTGAAACAGGAATGTCTCATTTTGGAGGTAGTGCTATATTCTTATCCCCTAGGGACACTCAATTAGGTCGTGGTGAGCCACTAGAAGATAGTGCTAGGGTTATTTCCAGTATGGTTGATGGCATTATGCTACGAACTTTTTCTCACCAGACAGTGACCACTTTTGCAAAATATTCCAGCGTACCTGTTATTAATGGTTTAACTGAATTACTGCACCCCTGCCAATTACTTGCTGATATGCAGGCTTATTTTGAGCACCAAGGGGATATTTCTGGCAAAACAGTAACTTGGGTCGGTGATGGTAATAATATGTGCCACTCATATATTAATGCTGCACGGGTTCTCGATTTTAAACTAAATATTGCATGTCCCGTTGGATATGAGCCTAATAAAGAGATTGTTGATGCAGCAGGTAGCCGTATTACTGTTTATAATAATACAGAGCTAGCTGCTAAAAACTCCGACTTAATCGTTACCGATGTTTGGGCTAGCATGGGCCAGGAAGAAGAGCAAAAGAAACGAGAAATTGCTTTCAAAGACTTTCAAGTAAACTCAAAGCTTATGGATATAGCCAATAATGATGCTTTGTTTATGCACTGTCTGCCCGCCCATCGCGGCGAAGAGGTGACAGCAGAGGTTATTGACGGCGCACAAAGTATTGTTTTTGATGCCGCTGAAAATCGTTTACATGCACAGAAAGCATTATTAGAGCTTTTACTTGCTCATTAAATTATAGACTCTGGTTTTAACCTTATGAAAGACTTATCCGTGAAAACAATATTAATCAGCTTTATCACCCTTCTCAGCGTCAGCACATCTGCCTACGCCAAGACAGTTTATGTAACTGACCACATGAAATACACATTAAGAAGCAGTGAGAGTAATCGTAGCAAAATTCTAAAAATGCTTCCTAGTGGTACCGCGTTAACCCTAATTAGTGAAAATAATAATACTCACTACAGTAAGGTGCGCACTAAAAGTGGAGTAGAGGGCTATATTTTAACGCGCCACACACTCAATACACCTATTAGCCGCTGGTATTTAGATAGAGCCAACCAAAAACTAGAGGCTTTACAGCAAGAATTTACAAAAACAAAACAAGAGTTAGAGCAGTTAAAGGGCAATAATAATGAAACCTTAAGCTCCAACCAGTCTTTATCAAAAGAGCGAGATCAGTTAAGCACAGATCTAAATGATTTACGTCAAACAGCGGCAAATGCAGTTCAATTAAAGCATGACCGCGACCAGTCTAGAAAAAAGATCATTTCATTAAGCAATGAGTTAAAAGAAGTCTCACATGAAAACCAAATGCTTAAAGATAGTGCCAATCAAGATTGGTTTTTATACGGTGGGATTTTATCTTTATTTGGTGTGATTTTAGGCTTTATCTTGCCTAAATTAAGCTGGCGCCGTAAAACCAGTAATTGGGATACATTTTAACAGCAGCCGAAAAACTAAAAGAGCAATAACTGTTTACTTTTTTCAATACATATTTTAGGAAATAATTTTATGGCAAATTCAGGCGATAAAAATACCCGTACATATTCATCTCTCGTTGTTGATGGTATGGAGCGCGCACCCAGTCGTGCCATGTTGCATGCTGTGGGCTTTAAAAATGCAGATTTTGAAAAGCCTCAAATAGGCATTGCATCAACCTGGAGCATGGTGACACCCTGTAATATGCATATCAACCACTTAGCTGATGATGCGGCCAAAGGTGTTAACGATGCTAATGGTAAAGCCGTTATATTTAATACCATTACTATTTCAGATGGTATTTCAATGGGTACTGAGGGTATGAAATACTCGCTAGTTTCTCGTGAAGTTATTGCCGATTCAATTGAAACAGTGGTGGGTTGTCAGGGTTTTGATGGTGTTGTTGCCATTGGTGGCTGTGATAAAAATATGCCGGGGTGTATGATCGCCCTCTCACGTTTAAACCGCCCAGCTATTTTTGTCTATGGCGGTACAATTTTACCGGGCTGTCATAAAGAAAAGAAATTAGACGTTGTCTCTGTCTTTGAAGCTGTCGGGGCTAGAGCTAATAATAAAATTGATGATGCTGAATTAAAGGCTATTGAAGAGAAAGCTATACCCGGTGCTGGTTCTTGTGGTGGCATGTACACAGCCAACACAATGGCATCAGCAATTGAAGCTTTAGGCATGAGCTTACCAAACAGTTCAGCTCAGGCAGCTGTTTCTGAGGACAAACGTATTGATTGTGAACGTGCTGGAGCGGCTGTTTTAGAATTATTAAAAAATAATATTAAACCTAGTGACATTATGACCAAACAGGCATTTGAAAATGCTATCACCATTATTATTGCTCTTGGTGGTTCAACTAATGCCGTTTTACATATTATTGCGATGGCCAATGCTGCAAATGTTGATATATCCCTAGATGACTTTACCCGGATTGGTATCCGAGTTCCTATGCTGGCAGACTTAAAACCGAGTGGCCGCTACCAAATGGCTGAGCTTATTGAAATTGGTGGCATACAGCCATTAATGAAAATATTGCTAGACCAAGGTTTATTGCATGGTAACTGTTTAACCGTTACTGGCAAAACATTAGCAGAGAATTTAGCTGATGTTATACCCTATCCAGAAGGTCAAGATATGATAAGGCCTTTAGATAACCCAATCAAAAAAGATAGTCATTTAGCTATTTTATACGGTAATCTTGCAACTGAAGGTGCTGTAGCAAAAATTACCGGTAAGGAGGGCCTGGTGTTCTCTGGCTCAGCTAAAGTTTTTGAAGCAGAGGAAGAAGCCTTACAAAGCATACTTAATGGCGATATAGTTCAAGGTGATGTTATTGTTATTCGTTATGAAGGTCCTAAAGGTGGCCCCGGTATGAGAGAGATGCTGTCTCCAACCTCAGCTGTAATGGGCAAAGGCTTAGGGCAAGATGTGGCTCTTATTACTGATGGTCGCTTTTCGGGGGGAACACATGGCTTTGTAGTGGGACATATTACTCCTGAAGCCTATGTGGGTGGTGCTTTAGCCATTGTTGAGAATGGTGATAAAATTACTATTGATGCAGAAACTAAAGAATTAACATTACACGTAGAAGACTCCATCATCGCTCAACGCTTAGAAAAATGGCAACAACCTAAGCCTAAATATACCCGTGGCGTATTGGCTAAATATGCAAAATTAGTAAGCTCAGCATCAAAAGGTGCAGTCACTGATAATTAACCGAGCTGATTGTAGAATGGACTTAAGCCTGCAATAGTCAAGACACAAACCGTTTCTAGCAGACTAAAAGCCTGTTCTACAAAATCTTAGCCATTATTGGCATCTTTCATTTTAACTCTGTAGGATGTGCTGAGGAACGAAGCACATCAGCTAAACTTTATTTGATGCGCTTCCTAACGTTGGCACATCCTACAGAAATACCAATACAAAAGTGGAAGCTGAAAGATGCCCCATTATTTTTAACCATCCTGTGGTTTATTTACGCAAAAGAGTAAAAAGATCTAATATTTTTACCACAGAGAACACTGAGTTTTTGAGCATTAAGTCTCCATGTTCTCAGCGCCTCTGTGCTTATTTTTAATTTCTTAATCTTGCTTTTGTTAGGTTAATTTAACTCGACTACTTAGGAAGTCAGTAATAAATAATGTACCCACCTCTCGACCTATAATGCCAATCACAACTACCCACTTTGTAAACTGGTTTAGAGATTCATCTCCCTATATCCACGCTCACCGAAACAAAACATTTGTTATTTTCTTTAGTGGTGAAACGGTTATAGATAATTGTGACAATCTTATTCACGATTTTTCTCTACTCAAAAGTTTAGGTATTCGTCTCGTATTAGTCCATGGTATTCGCCCACAAATTGACCAACGACTTAAACTGCAAAATATCACCTCAACCTTTTATGACGATTTAAGAATTACTGATAATCCAGCACTTCAATATGTTAAAGAAGCGGCTGGTTTAGTACGTGTTGAAATTGAAGCTCTACTCTCTATGGGGCTGGCTAACTCTCCAATGGCAGGTGCTAAAATAAAAGTTGCCTCTGGTAATTTTATTACCGCCAGACCCCTAGGTATTATTGATGGCATAGATTATCAACATACAGGACAGGTTCGGCGTATTGAACATGTTGCCATTCATCAACAGTTAGACCAAGAAAATGTAGTATTAATCTCCCCTATTGGCTATTCACCCAGCGGCGAAGTGTTTAACCTTGCTGCCGAACAGGTTGCAACAGAAGTGGCGATTGCTTTAAATGCTGAAAAATTAATTTTATTAACTGAGCATAGCTGTATAAAAGAGCAAAAATTAATTCAGCAGATGACCACAACTGAGGCAAAATATTTTCTGCAACAGGAATTAAATCATGCCTTATCTAATTCATTAAAAGCGGCAATTCAAAGTTGCCAACAAGGTGTTAAAAGAGCTCATTTAATTAACAGAAAAATTGATGGTGCCTTGTTATTAGAACTTTTTACACGAGATGGTACTGGTACATTAATTAGTGCCACTCCTTTCGAGTCTATTCGTACTGCAACTTTAAGTGATATTGTAGGCATATTAGACCTGATAAAACCCTTGGAACAACAAGGGTTTTTGGTTAAGCGCTCTAGAGAAAAACTAGAAATGGAAATCAATGACTATACTGTTATTGAACGAGATGGTTTGATAATTGGCTGTTCTGCTTTACATTTAATGGATGATAAAAAATCAGCTGAAATTGCATGTTTAGCTGTTCACCCCTCTTACCAAAACACATCTAAAGGTAATAACTTATTAAACCATTTAACAAAAAAAGCTAAACAGCAAAAAATAAAACTATTATTTGTTTTATCAACTCAAACCATGCAATGGTTTATTGAACGTGGGTTTATAGCAATGGATATTGACAATTTACCTGAACAACGTAAAGAGTTTTATAATTACAAAAGAAATGCCAAAATTTTGTATAAAAAAATTTAATATGCCTTCCTCTATAACGATTATACAAATAACTGACTTGCACATTTTAGCCGAGCCTAATAAAACTATGGCTGGTGTGGATACAGAAAAAACGTTTCAGCAAGTTATTGAACATATACATAAAATATATAAATCCATCGATTTACTTCTGGTAACAGGCGACCTGGCACAAGACCCTTGTCGGTTAAGCTATCAGAAGATTTTTGAAACTTTAAAGAAATATCCAACGCGTACTGTTTGTCTACCAGGCAACCATGATGATTTTAATTTAATGCAACAAATTATTGCTAATAAACATATAAATTGTGAACAGCAAGTACAGTTTAAAAATTGGCAAATTATTAGTTTAAACAGTAAAAAACATGGCGCAACTGGAGGCTTTATAAACTCATCAGAACTCAAATCTTTAGCTGAGATGCTAAAGAGCACCCCCTCTTTATATACTTTAATAGCAATGCACCACCACCCCATTCCTACCAATAGCAAATGGATGGATACCATGACTATTGAAAATAGCCATGAACTTTTTACTATTATTAATCAATACCCAAAAGTAAAAGTTTTATGTTACGGACATATTCATCAAGAAACTGAGTCACTTAAAGATAATAAGTTAATTTTAGGAACACCTTCAACCTGCTTTCAATTTAAACCGCTCAGTATTGATTATGCAATAGATAATAACAAACCAGGTTATAGAGTCCTTACTCTTTATGCTAATGGCTCAGTTAAATCCAGTGTTTTTCGAGTATAAGGGAGCTAATTATTAAAAATAATAGCCTATTTCTAATCGTATATGATCATCATCCCGAATAGCATAACTGCTAGCATCGGTAATAGATGCCCCACTAAACAGCCGTACTTCCAGATCAAGCTTAAAGCTATCTCCTAATCGCCTACTTGCTTCAATATTATAAAACTTAGAGTTGTTGGTTCGATCAAACAACACACCTGCTAATATTTCAGTACTTTGTACATCATT
>JAJRUF010000213.1 GCA_024277935.1 Gammaproteobacteria bacterium | reverse complement strand
TCATATTTCTTCCCGTTATTCAACTAGGTGACTGGGAATAACTCTACCATGAGAAATATCCGGAATAAAGTGATGGAGATTATATTTTCATAAAAAAGGGAGCTACTTTGAGATTTTGAGATTTTGAGATTTTGACGGCAAAATACAAGCCAGCTTGAAAAGCTAAAGGATCAAGTTGGCTGCCCCTGCCCCTAATGCCGCTACCAGTGATACTCAACCTGTTAATATCAATTGGATGAATATTCACTTCTTGGCTTTGTCATTAATGAATACCCCCTTTGATCTGCGCTTTGTAACTCTTGGCTGATTAGGTCGGTTTCGTTGTCCTATTTCCGTTTAGGCCATGGCTATTAAACAGGTTGCACTAATTTTCCTAGTGCTACTCCCGTTAATGTGAGGCACAAAGTTGCTGTGTTATGCATTATCTGAACCGCTGACATAAAACTAAGGTGCCGTGGTTCTTTATTATTAAGGCTGGCAGCTCTGGCAATATTTGCTCGTATAAGATTGTAGGCCAAAAGGTGTACTGCAATTTCTTTTTTAACCATATCAGCTGATTGACAACGCAACATTTCCATTTCTAACTGTGTTTTTATTGTTCTAAAATCGACCTCAATTTTCCATCGTTGCAAATAGAGCTAGGCTAAAGATTTTTTAAAATATACCGTGGCATCAACAAACGTTGAAATATAAACGATACCTTTGACAGAAAACTCACGAATAAAAAGCTCATCGGGTAGTTCAGCCCATGCTTTATCTGTCATCCAGATAGCTTTCTTCTTTAGTTTTTTTTAGGTGAATAATAGGCTCCTTTCTTACAAGACGTTTTCCTCGACGAAAATCACTTTTTACGGTACTACGTTGCCTAAAAACCAAAGGCGTTTCTTACCTCATCAGTAGAGCAAAATTGGCATAAGATGTGTAATAGCGATCTGCAAGTAGTAAATCATGTTTATCAAGGGTCTGAACCAGTAAAGAGAACAATGATGTTTCGCCAGCTCCCTTGTCTTGATAAGGCCCAATCGCATAGTCAACACAACCTCCTGTTGCTAATGACAGCAACCCTTTCTTTACAAGCCCCCGTGAACTGAGTACCTGAAACAAAAAAGCTCTTAGTGTTATTAGGGGCGTAAAAACGGTACTACGAATATTTCCTGATTTGTGAATAGCATCAATTAAACTGTCAGGTAATAATCCTTAAAAGGGAAGGTCATCGCATTGAAAAAAGGTACTTTTGAAAGATCAAATTTGTAACCGAAGACTTAATCGACTAAAATTTTTCATTAGTTAAGCTTTTCTTTTATGTATTGGATTTATTGCTTTGTAGGAAATTCTATTATATCCAATAAAAAATTAAAACTTAACCTTAACTTATACTAAATCCCTTGTTTTTCAAATACTTGATACTTCACTGGTAGCGGTATTACTGGCTGACCCCTTAATTTTTTTAGCTTCGGGATAAATTGCACTTTCTTTGTCCATAGACTCTTTAAGAGTATGCCGATTTTTTTAAGAACTCACCATAGTTTTGCCAGCATTTCTTATCCCTGAAAAATGATACATTTTTTAAGGTCTTTGCATCAGGTGATGCCTTTTTAATGTTGGTCTTTTGCAGTGTCGTACAGCTTTTTACTGTATGCGACACTTTCATTGAGAACCAACTTTATACATTTTGCCACCTTGTTATTCTCTACTTGCTGGGAGTTGCCACCTAACACGATTTTTTACACATCAAGACACCATTTTTAAAGCACTCAAGCCATTCGGTTTTTTAGTCATTTCAATATGGGTTTTAATGCGTTTACGTACACCTTCAACATGCGAAATAACACCTACAACCTTACCGTGGGTCTGTAGATTTTCCAGTGCTGTCATCGCCAAATAAAGTGACTCTGCATCTAAATTACCAAACCCCTCATCTAAAAACAATGAATCTACTGCTTGCCCATTACTCGACATTTCTGCCAACCCCAAGGCTAAAGCAAGACTGACGATAAAGCTTTCCCCTCCTGATAATGTTTTCGGTAATCTACGAGCATTTTGTTGCTTAGTATCTTCTATTTCTATAGCTAAACCATGCTCACTTGCTACTTTCCGAACGTAATATCGCCCACTGATTTTTTCTAGTACCTGATTTGTTTGTGCCATTAATTTATCAGAAATAATTTGCTGCACTTTTTCTCTAAACTGGATATTACTTTCAGATGAAACTAATTTTTTATCCGCTTCACAAGCTGCTAATTCAATTTTTTGCTCAGTAATTTTATCAATAATTTTCTGCTGTTTTTGCTGAAAATCACCTTGCTTATCCAGTTCATTTTGCAAGCTCACTACCTCTTGCCTGGCAATATCTAACTTTCTTTTAACAACACTTTTCTGAGCCGTTAAGTCGTATTCTGTTTCTGTTGTAACAGCTTGTGTTCGCTCAGTTTCTAACTGGACTAATAGCCCATCATGCTTATTTTTAACGACTAACATTTTTTCAGCTAGCTCATCATGCTGTTTCTGCAAATCGGCTTCGCTATGTATTGCGACCAATAACTCTCTTACCGCCTCTAAATCAATCGCAGCCGTTTGTTTAATTTTCTCTTGCAACACCTGTTTCGCAACAGCAAATTCACTTTCTTGCTGAGCAAAAGAGCCTTCCTTATCTGCAATCAACTTTTGTTTTTCTATCAATGCCAAATGCATACCGGCACTTTCCTGTTTGTGCACATCCCTGGAATATTGCTGAATATCCCGGTTAAGCACGGTAACTTTTTCTGAACTCGTACCTATTGTTTGAGTTAGTTGTTTAACTTCTTCTGTAATTAGAGCCAAGCTTTCTGACTTAACAAGATAGGCTTGCTTACGGTCAGTTAACTGTTTAAAAAAGGCTTCTTCTTTAAATTTTGAGGGCATTTTTTCACCCAACTGCTGTAATTGCTTTCCCACCCTCTCTGACAATATTTTTTCTTGCTCAACGACA
The DNA here is from genome assembly GCA_024277935.1 of Gammaproteobacteria bacterium. Taxonomy (GTDB): domain Bacteria; phylum Pseudomonadota; class Gammaproteobacteria; order Methylococcales; family Methylomonadaceae; genus QPIN01. The sequence continues at coordinate 24,625 of JAJRUF010000213.1, read as the reverse complement.
TGGTTATAAGCTTCTTCACTCTCAGTCGACTCTTTTGGACGGTTTTCCCATTCGGCTGTTAATACCGCCAATTCTTTAGCTGTTCTCTCTAAGCCTGCATCATTTGTTTTAATAAATCCTTTTATCTCTGCATTTTTCAGTTGTAGTTTTTTTATTCGTTTTAACAAGCGATTAATATCTTTGAGCTCTTTCTTTTCTGCTTTGATTAAATCCTTCATTAACGACAGATTATCAATGGTTAAATCCAGGCTAAATGCATTTAATTTATTAGCCAGTGTATTCCATTGAGCACAAACATTTTTTAATTTTTCATCTTTCTTTTCATCTAATGCTGCCTGCTTCTTAACTGAAGCAATCTTTTTACTTAGACTAAGCTCATCGGCAAGCAATCTTTTTATCTTTGTCCTTTGTTCTTTTAAAACTTGTCTTGAAGCAGAAGCGGCAGGTGTATGTTTAGCATAAGGGTGTTCCAATGCACCACATAAAGGGCAAGGTTTACCATCGACTAACTTCCCTCTATCTACCGCCATTTTTTTCAATAAATCCTCATTGGTAACAGCACCTTCCAATGTGGTAATAACTCTTTTTTCGCGACCTATTTCAAGTTGTAATAGGTCATGTTGTTTTTTTAACTCAGCCTCTTCTTTAATTTCATTTCTTGAACCAAAAAGCTGACCTAAAAAACTCTTTTTGCCTAGTTTATAATTAACGGCGGCTAAGTCATGTAGCTCCTGATAGTCAAGAATACGTTGCTGTTGCTCAATTTTAAGTTCTTCTATCTGTTCTAAAGAGTTACCTTCAGCAAGTGCTTTAAATTCTGCCTCATTTTCTGCTATTTCAAACTTAAATTGTTCAGCTTTCTGCTTTAATGTTTTTATTTCTGATTTTTTGCGCTCTAAAGCTTTACTGGCATTTTTTACCTGTTTTGAGCTAGCCGACTTTTGCTCTGTTAATTCTGATAGCTCCTCCCTTATTTCCCGTAGTTTTACTGTGTCGGGGAAGTTCTCCAGCAATGTTTTATCAACAGTATGAGCTTGCAACCAAGATTCCAGGGCTTGTAGCTCCACCTCTTTTTGTTGCTTTTGTTGCTTTAAAGACTCTAATAAGCTTGTTTCAGATTGCAGAGATGACTTTAAATCATTTAACTTATTGCTTAATTGCTCAATTTTTTCTTTTTGCTGAGTTGGAGTAAGTAGATCAGAAGAAGTATTTTTATCAAAATGCGCCGCTTGTAACTGCTGTTGCAACATTTCTACTTCATGGCGATATGAGTCCAGTGATTTTTTACTTTGCTGAATGGCTTCTTCTTTACTATCTAAGGAATTAAGCTCACCCTCAAAAGCCAATATATTTTTTGATGCTTTAATCTTATCCAGTTCTTGTTGTCTGGCTTCATGTTGTTCAGTAAGGTCTTGTAGTTGTTTATCAAAGGATTTAAGCTGCTTTTCTAAAGCAGAAATATTTTGCACCCAGCTTAAATTTTGCTCAATATCATCTTGCTCTTTGCTTAACTCAGACTGCTGCTCTTTAAAATCGTCTAAATCATGCTGACAGGCTTCTTTACTAATATCATCCATTAGCGGAATGACTGATAAGTCGTGTTCTAGCTGTTGTAGTCGGCTTTTAACCTGATTATATTTTTCTTCGGCTTGCTGCTCATATTGTTGATAAATATCCTTACCACTTATTTTTTCTAGAATATCCATGCGCTCACTCTCTAGCGCATTCAAAAAAGCTGAAAAATCACCTTGAGCCAACACCATAGATTTACTAAATTTATGGAAATCCATGCCTGTCAATTCAAGCATTTTTTCACGAACCTTTTGAGTATTGTCCCCTAAAATTTGCTCACTACCATTTAACTGAACCAGCTTCATTTCAGCAGCTAATAACTCGCCATCAGGGTTTCCATCTGCTCTAGCAACACGCCAACTTGCTTTAAATTTATCTTTTGCATAGGCAAATTCAACTTCAGCAAAGCTTTCAGCCGTTGCTTTAGTCATCACATGCTCAGCAGGCCGGTTGAAACGGAAAGTTTCACCATATAAGCCCAGGGTGATTGCATCTAAAACACTCGATTTTCCAGAGCCGTTTGGCCCTGTAATTGCAAAAACACCACCATCTACAATCGGGGGCTTATCAAAATGAATGCGACTTTCCCCTTCAAGCGAATTGATATTTTTGAAATATATATTAAGTATTTTCATAACACACTAAGTTTTAAAGCAAATAAATGAATACAAGCCCATTAATCGTCATCCTGTTTTAATGTTTAAACACAAGACTTAAATAACGCTATTTATCATTATAAATGAAAAAACGAAACTACTTTAATCATTCCCTTTTTTAAAACTAATAATCATTCAACTTTCACAAATTTTCCAGTCCCTCAGCAGACTATTTACAATCTTGTGCTAGACTCAATTCTAGTTTAAATATTTTTGCAAAAGCACAATATGAACAACGTTAGTTTAGTTTCTGCTCAAACAGAAATTTTTAAAAAAACATTTGAAAAATCAGAAGATGGAATATTATTGCTAAAAGGCTCTCGCATTTCTGACTGTAACCCCTCTGCATTAAAGATGCTACGCACAAATGATAAACAAAAAGTATTAAATTCTCACCCAGCTGACTTATCACCTGAAAAACAAGCTGATGGACGTTTTTCATCTAAAAAAGCCAATAAATTAATTGCCAAAGCACATAAGCAAGGCTTCCTCCGGTTTGAATGGTTACATAAACGTTTTGATGGTGAAAATTTTCTTTGTGAAGTAACACTAACCTTTCTGCAGATTAAAAAAGAGACCGTATTACATGCTGTTTGGCGAGAAATTGGAGAGTTTAAACAGCAGCAACAAAAACTTGAAGAAAGCATCCGTTTAATTGAGCAAAAACAAAACCACCTTAATAGTATTATTAATACTGCATTAGACTGCATTATTACCATTAATAGCAAAGGCATTATACAAAGCTTTAATCCAGCCGCTTGCAAGTTATTTGGCTATACCGAACAGGAAATAATCGGCCAAAATATTGCTATGATTGTTCCCTCCCCTCATAAAGAAAAACATAACCAATATATAGCGAATGCTTTACAAAACTTAGGTAAATCAAAATTTTTAGGCTCTATTCGAGAGCTTAGTGCAATAAAAAAGAACGGCTTGGAATTTCCTATTCGTTTATCAGTCAATGCGGTTCCTTCTCAAAATGAGATGTTATTTTGTGGCTTTATCCATGACCTTTCATTACAAAAACAACTGGAGATTGATTTATTGCAACATAACGAGCTTTTAGAAATGGAGGTTAGGCTCAAAACTGAGGAGTTTATTAAAGCTAAAGAGATAGCAGAACAAGCCAATCAAACTAAATCTCTCTTTTTAGCGAATATGTCCCATGAACTTCGAACGCCTTTACATGGAATCCTTAGTTTTGCTCAACTGGGCCTTAAAAGTGTACAAAAAGGAGACTTAGGTAAACTAGAAAGATTTTTTGACCGCATTAATATTAGTGGCGAACGTTTATTATTTTTGCTTAATGATTTACTTGATTTAGCTAAATTAGAAGCAGGGCAAATGAAACTAGACATTCAACAACATGAGCTAAAACAGGTTGCTGAAAACTGCGTTGCTGACTTTGAAGCCAATTTGATTGAAAAACAACTGACTATCCACTGGCAAGAAACTACCGGTAATACTTTGGCAAATTTTGATAAACAACGTATTTCACAAGTTATAACCAACCTACTCAGTAATGCCATTAAATTTTCAGAGCCTGGACAATCTATTTTTATCAGTTTTTCTTTGTATGACTTGCTATCTTTTGGTAGACAGCAAAAACCAGGTTTACTCTGTAGTATTCGCGATCAAGGCCTTGGTATTCCTGCTGATGAATTAGATGCTGTCTTTGATAAATTTATTCAAAGTAGCAAAACTAAATCAAATGCAGGTGGTACAGGGCTTGGTTTAGCTATTTGCCAGGAAATAATTTTGGTTCATAAAGGTAAAATATGGGCCGAGCAAAGTAATGATCAAGGTGCCATCTTTAATTTTGCTATCCCCTTATAAAATAAAGGGCAGTTTATAGGTAACGAGATTATAAATTCCGCATCCGTGACCGCGCGAAATATAATATAAATACCCCCCTCTTATTCTTAACTTTCTAACTTTTTGCCCTAAAAAGAAAATAAAAAAATTAATTGAACATTGTTCAATTTAAGTTTATAGTAAACTCGTAATATCTGCTAAGCTGTCCTCAGGAGAGATAATATGTTAAAAAAAATACTGCATTGGTTACTGACTTTAATCTATAAAGTTGAAGTTGAAGGGCTGGAAAACTATAAAAAGGCCGGGGGTAGAGTTCTTATTATATCCAACCATACTTCTTTTTTAGACCCCTTATTGCTCGGCGTTTTCTTACCTGACAAAATCACCTTTGCAATTAACACGCAGATATCTGAGCGCTGGTGGATAAGGCCATTTCTTGGGCTTTCTACCGTTTTCCCCATGAACCCTACTCAACCGCTCTCTTTAAAAGCACTGATTCATCATTTACAAAATAACACCAAAACTGTTATTTTTCCTGAAGGACGTATCACGGTAACAGGTTCATTAATGAAAATTTATGATGGTACCGGCATGGTGGCTGATAAATCAGGCGCAGCAATATTACCCGTACGGATTCATGGAGCAGAATATACTCACTTTTCTAAACTAAGAAATATTGTGCGTTTACGCTGGTTCCCTAAAATCACTATAAAAATTCTTCCGCATACCTGCATTAAAGCTAAGCCAACGCTAAGAGGCAAATCACGGCGTAAATATTGCGGTCATGTTTTGGCTGATTTAATGAGTGAGATGATTTTCTCTACCAGTCATTACAAACAAACACTTTTTTCCGCGCTTTTAGAAGCTCGAACTATTCACGGTGGAAAACATACGGTTGCCGAAGATTTAGAGCGTACTCCCCTCTCCTATAACGCTTTAATTACTCGAACCTTAGTCATTGGTAAGGCCTTAAAAAAAATCACTCAGGCAGAAGAAAATGTTGGCGTTTTTTTACCCAATTCAACTAAAACATTAAATGTTGTTTTAGGTTTGCAGTTATATGGCAGAGTTCCGGCCATGCTTAATTATTCAACAGGCTCAAAGGGGATGATATCAGCTTGTAAAACAGCACAGGTTAAAACAGTATTAAGCTCTCGCCGTTTTATTGACTTAGCTAAATTAAATACCGATGCAGAAGCATTGGCTGAGCAGGTTAATTTAGTTTATTTGGAAGATTTAGCAGAGTCAATATCTACTATTAATAAGTTAAAAGCAGTCGTCCAATCTACAACAGCTGACTATTGGTATAAACATCAACAATTTAGTCCAGAGAGTGCGGCTGTTGTACTATTTACCTCAGGCTCTGAGGGTGAACCCAAAGGTGTTGTGCTTTCTCATGCCAATATCTTGGCAAACCATAACCAATTAAAGGCTCGTATTAGTTTTAATGCTCAAGATATTGTGTTAAATTTTTTACCTATGTTTCATTCCTTTGGCTTTACTGTCGGCACAATGCTACCCATTCTTAATGGCATGACAACTTTCTTTTATCCATCACCTTTGCATTATAGTGTTATACCTGAGATAGCTTACGATACTGGGGCTACCATTATGTTTGGTACCAATACCTTCTTAGCCGCTTATGCTAAAAAAGCACATGCCTATGATTTTTACAATATGCGCTATGTGGTTGCAGGGGCTGAAAAATTACAAGACAGTACACGCGAACTATGGTCTGAAAAATTTGGCATTCGTATTTTAGAGGGTTATGGTGCCACTGAAACAGCACCCGTTGCATCGGTGAATACACCGATGGATTTTAAACAGGGAACCGTTGGCCGCTTAATGCCCGATATGAAATTTCAATTAGTAGAAATCCCAGGCATTGAAGATGCCGGACAACTATACCTGTATGGGCCCAATATTATGCAAGGTTACTTGCTTGCAGATAACCCAGGTCAGTTAGTCCCTCCTGAATCTAAATTTGGCAAGGGCTGGTACGATACCGGTGATATTGTCAATATTGATGATGAAGGCTTTGTTAGCATTCGAGGTCGTAGCAAACGTTTTGCCAAAGTAAGCGGTGAAATGGTCTCGCTCACAGCCATTGAGCAATTAGCTTCAAATATTTGGCCCTTGGCACAACATGCATCAACCAGCTTGCCAGACCCTAAAAAAGGCGAGCAGGTTATTTTATTAACCACCCAAAAAGATGCAACGAGTAAACAATTAATGGCACTATCAACAGGTGTCCATGCTATTAGCCTACCTAAGAAAATTTTTGTAGTGGATGCTATTCCTGTTTTGGCTACCGGTAAAACCAATTACCCTGAAGTAACTATGCTAGCCGAAAGCCTATGCTAGTTAACGAGACTGTAGGGCGGACTTTAGTCCGCTAAATACTGTTGGGGGATTAGCGGACTAAAGTCCGCCCTACAAAATATAGCCTTTATTTGCTCATTATCGAGGTATTACTATGTTAGAGACTAAGGTATTATGAATAAAAAAATCTATCCACTACTTGTAGCTCAGTTTCTTTCTGCATTTGCTGACAATGCAATATTATTTACCATTATCGCTTTAGTGATGCAATCTGCTGATTTAGCCACTTGGTATGTACCTGCGTTACAAAGTGTATTTTTAGTGGCTTTCGTTATTTTGGCTCCTTGGGCTGGTTCTTTTGCAGACACCCATGCCAAACCCAATGTGCTTGTTTTTGCCAATTTAATTAAAGCATTAGGTGCTGGCTTATTGCTGTTAAATATTGAACCCCTTATTGCCTACTGCTTAGTTGGAATGGGAGCTGCTATATACAGCCCTGCAAAATATGGTATTTTGCCTGAATTAGCCGACAATGATGCCTTAGTCAAAGCTAATAGCTGGATAGAAGGCTCTACCATTTTTGCTATTTTATTAGGTATGATTATTGGTGCCAAAGTTGCTGATTATTCTATCCAATGGGCATTGATTGGTACCATTTGTCTGTTTATTATTTCTGCAGTTATTAGCTTTTTATTACCTAAAACAGTGAGTAAAAAAGCAGAACATGGCTTTAAAATTGTTTTATTTTATCAACAAGCCAAGTTATTTTTTACTACGCCTCGTTCACGGTTTGCCATTTTAGGCGCTTCATTATTTTGGTCTGCCGCCGCTACAGTTCGCGTTATTATTATTGTTTGGGCACCCTTAGTGTTAATGACACAAAATGCCAGTGATATTGCTGAACTCACTTTATTTTTAGCTATCGGTATTATTGTCGGTTCGGCATTAGTACCGCGCCTGATCCCTTTAGATTTTTTAAGTCGAGCTAGAATCCCTGCTTATTTACTTGCTCTTTTTATTATTTGCTTAAGCTTTACAGAAACTGTCTGGACTGCCCGTGCTGCATTATTTGCCATAGGTATGGCAGGAGGAATGTTTATTGTACCTATTAATGCTGCCTTGCAGGAGTTAGGGCAAGAAAGTATTGGTAGTGGAGGGGCTGTCGCTCTACAAGGTTTCTTTCAGAATGTAGCGATGTTACTTGCTGTAGGAAGTTATACTTATGCGGCATCACAACAGCTTGACCCTGTTACCGCATTATTATGCTTAGGTAGTATAGTTTTTATTGCAACCTTTCTAATTTCTTTGCATTTACCCTCCCACCATTAAAGCAGGAGAAATAATTTATAAAATATCCTTCCCTACGTCTGATTAACTTTGTTTCCAACCAGTAATAAAGTTTTCAACCAATAACACCACGGTATCTTCAATATTATCAACCCCTAACAAATCTAGCTTTCCCGTTAAAGATAAAGTACAAATACCATGAACACCACTCCATAATGCTCTTGCAGCTTGCTTGCTTTGCTTTTCTGTATGAGAAGTAGATAGTTGTTCAAACTGGATTTCAATAATTTCAAATATCTGGTTTACTTTTTGTTGATACCAATCCGGCACTTTTTCATCGTCTTTAAGCTGGTGCTCAAAAATCATTCGCCAACGATTAAAGTTATTACAGGCAAATAATAAATAGCTTTTAGCCAATAATATAATCTGCTGCTCAGCTGTCCCCGTCTTATCAATGACTTTTAATTGGGTGGCAATATCATCTAAAGTTCGGCCTTTAATATGCATAATTAAATCGGCCATATTTTCAAATACCATATAAATACTGCCTACGGTATAGCCAATTTCCATGGCTATTTTCCGTACTTTTAACTTATCAAAGCCTTCATCAACCACAATAGTCTCAGCCGCTTTTAAAACCATCTCTTTTATTTCTTGCTGACTATGTTCACTTCTTCTTGCCATCGTGTAAACTACTTTAGTTGTTGAGAGCTGTTACCTTACCACGACAAAAGCATAGGAATCGAATTTAACTTATGAAGACAGAATACCTTTCCGTTGTTGATGAAAATGACCTCGTTATCAACTCACAACCCAGAGATAAAATTCATGCTTTAGGGCTTCGTCATCGAGCTGTCCACATTTTAGTTTTTAATGACCAAGGGCAACTTTTTTTACAAAAAAGATCTATGAAAAAAGACTTAAATAAAGGCCTTTGGGATACCTCTGCTGCTGGACATGTTGATAAAGATGAAGATTACACAAGCAGTGCAATCAGAGAAGCAGCTGAAGAACTAGGCATAAATATTGAATCAACTTTACAGTTGTTATTTAAACTTTCTCCCACCCCACTATTAGGTATGGAGTTTATCCATGTTTATCGTTGTCAGCATAATGGTCCTTTTAGCCTTAATGCCGATAAAATAGATGAGGGAAAGTGGCTTTCAACTAAAGAAGTATCAAACCGTGTTCGGGGTGATGATTCAAGCTTAACGGAAACCTTTAAAATTATCTGGCGTCAATATGGAGCAAGCAATAAATGATCACCCAACAACAGTTAACTCAGTTTTATAATACTTTGCTCAAGCCCAATAGCGATGATGACTACTGTCCTAATGGATTACAAATAGAAGGCAATGCAGAAATACAAAAAATTGCATTTGCCATTTCGGCAAGTAAGGATTCTATTGAGCAGGCCGTTAAACAAAATGCCGATGCTTTAGTGGTTCATCACGGTCTTTTTTGGAAATTTCATGGGTCAAAAACAATAACAGGCCCCTTTGCAAAAAGAGTTATCCCCTTAATAAAAAATGATATTAACTTATTTGCCTACCACTTACCCTTGGATGGTCATTCTGATATAGGCAATGCAGCCACTTTAGGAAAATTAATTGGCTGTATTAAGCAACAAGCTTTTGGAGACTACAAAGGGACAGCAACTGGAATAAAAGGAGATTTAGAACACCCTTTATCAGCAAAAGCACTTGCTACTAAGCTGGAACATATTCTGAACCATCCTGTTATGCTGGCCTCTATTGATAATACTCAGCTAATAAAGTCAGTGGGTATTATTACGGGTGGCGCAAATAGTGAGTGGGTATTGGCAAAAAACCAAGGCTTGGATGCTTATATTACAGGCGAAATGAGTGAACATGATTGGCACGATAGCCAAGAAAATGGAGTTCACATGTTTGCAGGAGGGCACAGTGCAACAGAACAGTTTGGAATACAGGCTTTAATGCAAAAAACACAACAAAAATTTGATTTGCCCTGTGTCTTTATAAGTAGTAAGAACCCTGCATAATGGCTAGATGTCTTTGGCGGAGCGGACGGGACTCGAACCCGCGACCCCCGGCGTGACAGGCCGGTATTCTAACCAACTGAACTACCGCTCCGCAAAGAAAGCGTATTCTAGGTAGCTTTGGTATTTTCGTCAAGTTATTTTTTAATTATCCATCGATTTAAGTTAAACTATAGACTTAATCAGTTTACGCATAAAGCGTCTTGTTCAAAATAATATGAAAACAGAGCATCATAAAATCACTATCACCCCAAAAGCTGAAATATCATCAACTTGGTTAATCCCTGATGAATACCAGTCTGTTCTTATCATTGCTCATGGTGCCGGGCATGACATGGACTCTGCTTTTATATCTGCAATTCATGAAGGTGTTGCAGAACATAATATTTTAACCGTTAAATTTAACTTTCCTTACATGGAGCAAGGGCTAAAAGCACCCAATACCCCACATGTTCTGGAAGAAACATGGCAGCAAGTTATCAATACAGTTATTGAAAAGACAGGTGTAACGCGTAAACAAATTTTTCTTTCTGGCAAAAGTATGGGAGGACGATATGCAACAATTCTGGCCTCAAAAGAAGATTTATATGCCGGTATTATTTTATTTGGCTACCCACTTCATGCACCAGGGAAACCAGATAAACCTCGCTTTAACCACTTAAAAGTTATCCATGAACCTATGTTATTTTTTCAGGGAACTCGTGATTCTTTATGCCAATTAAAAGTTTTTGAACCTCTGCTGGAGACATTGTCACCCAAACCAAGGCTACACATAATTGAAGGCGGTGATCATTCCTTTAAATTATTAAAGCGTATTGAGCGAACAGAACAGTCCATTTTTGATGAGCTTGTTCAAATAAGCGCAGATTGGATTAAACAAAAAAGTTAATTCAAGCACTTTAGCTTGGCATTATTTCAACGTATTTAAACTTTCTCTATCAAACCAAGAACTTATTATAGACTGAAGTTGATACAATTTATTCATTTAGATTAGGTTTTTTTGTGGAAAATTTCACCCCAGTCTCCGCTTTGCTTGGTGGAGCTTTAATTGGCCTTAGTGTCACTATTCTTTTATTATTTAACGGTCGAATGGCAGGAATTAGCGGTATTATGAATGGCCTGTTTTATTCCCCAAAAAGTGAATATATTTGGCGGTTCACATTCCTTTGCGGCTTAATCATTGGTGCAATTATTTTTAAATTTGGCGCGCCAGATTTTTTTGTTGCCCGGCAAGACTATCCCTTATGGCTAGTCGCCCTGGGTGGATTTTTAGTAGGTATAGGTACTCGACTGGGTAATGGCTGTACCAGTGGGCATGGAATCTGTGGCATAGCAAACCTATCTAAACGTTCTATTTTTGCAACCCTTACTTTTATGCTAACAGGAATGATCACTGTTTATATTATGAGACACGTACTATGAAAAAAGTTTTTATCGCACTGATAAGTGGTATTATTTTTGGATTAGGTCTCTCCTTATCTCAAATGATAAACCCCAATAAAGTTATTAATTTTTTAGATATTTCTGGAGATTGGGACCCAAGCTTAGCTTTTGTAATGCTTGGAGCACTTTTAGTGAGTTTTATTTCATTTCGGCTTATTCTAAAAAAACCAGAACCTATTTTGGAAGAAAGTTTCCACCTCTCAAAACATAGTAATATTGACAAGCCTCTGTTAGTGGGTGCCGCAATATTTGGTATTGGCTGGGGGGTAAGTGGCTATTGCCCTGGCCCCGCTGTTGCAAATTTAGGGACAGGAAGTTTAGAAGCCTTAGTAATGGTTGTTTCTATTTATGCTGGGTTCTTTTTTCAGAAATGGTTTGCCAGTCGAACGAGCATGAAACACCCCCCCTCCTAGTCTTTTAGCTCCCTCACCTTTCCCTGGCGGGTAAGGTAGATTTAATAAACTCATTAAAGGAATGTCTAATACCCTTAACCCGTGGACCTCGGCATAATGCATCGCCTAATGACGATTTACGACACCGGATATCAAGAAACAATTGCAAACTTCCATCGTCCTCTTTCATTCTTGAAACAGATAAACTTAAATCATCATCGTTATAAGGTGCTCGCCCCATAATTAAGGTATCTGTTTCAATATCAACGGCTACTGTCGAATTAATACGAATAAACTGCTTAGCACTCACCCATGCTCTGTCACATTGCATGGGGGTCTCACAAAGAAACAGGCCCAGCTCTACAGCCGCCTTATTTTTTGCATTCAAATAACCGCTGTCATCATCAGAATCATGCAATTTAATTAAATAAGAAAACCGTTCAATATCACGCGCAAATTCTTGCCTAATTCTTTTCTTTTTCTGAAACTGATTGGATATTTCAATATAAGTCTTATTAATTTGGGCCTTAACCGTTGCAATATCGGTTTGTAACTTAACTGGAATATTCAGTCCATCTCGCTCATATTGCGCTGCTTTTTTTTGCTTTTGCAGTAATTGAAGTTCTAATCTATTCAAATTACCTCGAACTACTTTTCGTTTACTATCAAATGCAAGCATTTGACCTCTTAATGCCACTTCCATATCTTTTACACTGCGATAGGTACTTAATAGAACTTTATCATGTGACTTTTGTTTATTAATAATCGCTTCTTGTTGTTGCCTTAACAAGCTTAAACGTTTAACCAGTTCGCGTTCAGCTTTGGTTTTTTCTTTTTCAACCACTTCAAGCACTCGTGCATTATGATTTAAAGATTCTCGTCTATGCTTAACGTCTTTGGGTGACACCTGATCTGAAAAAAAAACATTCCCATTATCATCAACCCAACGATACATTTTTTTTTCAGCAGCAAATGCTACCTGCCCTGCTAATGCAAGAATCATAGCCACCCGCACAATATTTTTTGTAAAAAAGAAGATATACATAACGCCTTAATATTCTGTAAATAACTAAAATCAGCCAAGTAGCAAAGCTAATTGACTTAATGGCGGTAAAATCACCATTTTTGCTAACTGTAAAAATACTAATGCCACTAAAGGTGATAAATCAATCCCACCTAAATCTGGAATTATTTTTCTACATATACTTAATAAAGGTTCTGTCAAACTCTGTAAAAGAGAACTTGCCGGATTATAATTGCCGGGGTCAAACCAGCTAAGTATTGCTCTTGCAAACACGGAAAATACAAAGATATTAAGAACTAACTCTACTAATTGCTTAAATGCATAGAGAATTAATACCACAATACCCGCCATTTCACCTTGTAATGCGAGTATAAAAAAGTCAGCTATCATTTGTAAGCCAATAGCCAATACAAGAGAAGAGCTGTCTATTTTGCCAACTGCGGGTATAAACCGCCGTAATAGTTTTAAAGGTGGGTGGGTTATTTTAACCAGAAACTGTGAAATGGGGTTGTAAAAATCAGCCCGTGTCCATTGAAATAAAAAGCGTAAAATAATCGCTAATATATACAAAGAAACGACTGTATCAATTAAAAACACAACAGGGTTTGTCATATAACTTGTACCCATTATTTTCCTCCTAATTCTTTTGACATTTCAATAGATCGATCTCGAGCAGCATGTAATGCTTTAGAAACCAATGAGACAAAACCACCTTCCTCAAAGGTTTTAAGTGCTTGCTCCGTTGTACCACCAGGTGAAGTGACTTTACGCCTTAACACCCCAGGTTTATCGTTAGATTCAAGTGCTATTTTTGCGGCACCTAGAGCGGTTTGTTGAATTAATAATCTCGCTGTTTTCTCACCTAAGCCTAACTGTAAAGCAGCCTCTTCCATTGCCTCCATTAATAAAAAATAATAAGCGGGGCCACTTCCTGATACGGCTGTTACCGCATCTAATTCACTTTCTTCCTCAACCCACAAAGAAATACCTACTGCCCGCAAAATATTTTCTGCCAAGTCTTTTTGTTCAGCCGTGACCACCGCATTGGCATGTAAAGCTGTTGCTCCCGTCAAAACCAAGGCTGGCGTATTAGGCATACAACGCACAATAGCAACATCTTGACCTAACCATTCAGCCAAGCTGGTCTGCGAAATACCCGCCGCAATTGAAACAAATAATAGTTTTTTATCAAATTTATGCTGTAGTTTTTCGCTTACCAACTGCATAACTTGAGGTTTAATGGCTAATACAACGACATCAACCTTTTCAACCAACTCATCATTATGGCTAGTAATATTAACGTGTAATTTTTCAGCCAAAGATTGCAAGGTATCCTTGTTAGTGTCAGACACCCAGAGTTGACTGGCAGAATGTCCGCTAGTAATTAATCCATTAATTAAACTCGATGCCATATTACCACCACCGATAAAACCAATTTTTTTTGTATTCATTAATTAAAGAGAAAAAGAAAATTTAAATTAACTCTATTTTACTGCTTATTTAACTTATGTCACCGATAAATGTAGATATTATAAAAACTCTGCATGGCTATATACGAACCACAGCTTGATAAAATATAGGTTTAACCCAGCTAAACACGTAAAGCAATAAGTTAATAATCGCGTTATTTGCTATTATTAACCTAAAAGACTAGGGATGAAAATTTTATTTATGATTGATACGCTTTATATTGAAGAGAATATACGTCAACACTCTCGCACTCTTGAAATATGCGACCGCTTCCCTAAAGCCAGACAAATTATTTGTGAGCGGTATGGTGAGGTTTTTAACCCTAAAGCCCAAAACTTTCGCTTACAAAAACAAGCCCCTGCTTTAATATTGGCTGAAAAATATAAACATTTCGCATTATCTGCGCCACCGGGATATAACATTGGTGCTGAAAAGAATTTTTACTTCTCTCACATGTTGAATTGTTTATACGATTGTCGTTATTGCTTTTTACAAGGCATGTTTCAGTCTGCCAATTATGTGCTATTTATTAATTTTGAGGACTATCAACAAGAAATTAAACATATTTGTCGGGCATCCCCCGATGAAGAGATTCATTTTTTCTCAGGCTATGACTGTGACAGCTTGGCACTTGAACCCGTAACCCGATTTGCTGAACACTTTTTACCCTTTTTTGCTAATATTCCTAATGCCTGGCTTGAATTAAGAACCAAAAGTACTCAAATTAGAAGTTTACTCAAAGCAAACCCATCCCCCCGCACTATTGTTGCTTTTAGCTTATCACCTGATGAAATTGCCAGTAAAGTTGAAGATAAGGCACCTAACTTAGAGAGAAGGCTAGAGGCTCTTTGTAAGTTACAAGATCAAGGCTGGAAAATAGGTTTGCGTTTCGACCCTTTAATTTATCAAACCGCTTATCAACAACAATATAAACATTTGTTTGAGCAGGTTTTTTCTAAAATTGACTTAAACTTACTGCATTCTGTTAGCCTAGGCGTATTTCGCTTACCTGAAAAATATTTTAAAAAAATTCATAACCTTTACCCTGAAGAAGTATTATTTGCTAGCCCTCTCGAAACCAAACAAAAAACAACCTCTTATAAGGCCGAGTTAGAACAAGAAATGCTGCAATATTGTACAGAACAGTTATTAAGCTACATTCCAGAAGCCAAGTTTTTCCCATGCACATTATAAAAAGAACATTACTTGTTACTGGAGCAAGCTCTGGAATCGGCAGAGCTATTGCGCGATTACTATTAACTTCGGGGCATACTGTTATTGGCAGCTCCAGGAACTGTCAGCAATTTAAAACACCACACCCCAATTTTAATTCTATTGAGTTAGACTTGTCTCAGCCAGATCAAATCCCTGCAAAATTAAAATCTTTAGAAAAACATTATCCAAAGCTGGATGGGGTGATTTTTTCAGCTGGATATGGTCAGTTTGGTGCTATTGAACAGTTTTCTTTTGCCCAAATAGAACGTCTAATAACCGTCAACTTTACCAGCCAGGCCATAATCACCAAAGCTCTGATTGCCAAATTAAAAACAAAGCCACAAAGCAATTTAATTTATATCGGTTCTGAAGCGGCTCTAAAAGGTAGTAGAAAAGGCTCCATTTATTGCGCCAGTAAATTTGCCTTACGAGGTTTTACTCAAGCATTAAGAGATGAGTGCGGTTCTAGCAACGTGCGTGTTTCACTGATCAACCCCGGCATGGTAAAAACCAATTTTTTTAATGAATTATCTTTTCAGCCAGGAGAGGCTGACACTCATCGTCTGTTAGCTGAAGATATTGCCGAAAGCGTAAACTTTATACTACACTCAAATAATAATATGGTGATTGATGAAATCAATTTAAATCCAGCCAACAAAGTGATTCAATTCAAAAAATAATGCTCGCTAAACCACTCGTCTATTTTGCTTATCTATTAAAAACCTCCCCCTATTACCAAAAAAGCAAGCGTTTTTTTTATAATTTACTGGAAAATCCGCAAAGCAAAATGAAATCATATTTTGATATTTCTATGATTTGTCTGGTGATGCTCAGTGTTTTCTTTTTAGTTTACAGCGTAGAACACAAACTTAATGAAATAGGCGAATTTTTTGAACAATTTGTAGTTGTCGTATTTATTGTTGAATACTTACTAAGAGCTTGGTTATTTTCTGACTCTCACCTCATCATTATTAGTGAATACGAGCGAGCAGAATACTTAAACATACCTTTCAGTGTCATAAAAACCCTAAAAAAAATATTAGAGAAAAAGCTGGAGTATATATTTTCACTTATTGCCATTATTGACCTACTCGCTATTTTACCTAGCTACCGTCCTTTAAGAATTATGCGGATACTGCTTATCTTCCGTCTGTTTAAACTGTTTCGCTATTCAAATAGTATAAAAGTTTTTGCAGATGTTTTATCCAATAAGCGGTTTGAATTACTTACCCTGGCAATTTTTATGGGGTTTCTTGTTTTTATCTCCACTATTGCGATTTATTTATTTGAGAACCCATCCAGTGGCGGTAACGTACGACACTTATATGATGCTTTTTATTGGTCAATTGTAACTATTTCCACTGTGGGTTATGGTGATATAACCCCTTTGACATTTGGCGGCAGGCTGGTCACTATAGCCTTAATTCTTTCAGGCTTGGGAGTACTCTCTTTCTTTACCTCTATTATCGTTTCCGCTTTTAATGAAAAAATGTATACCCTGCGTGAAAATAGAACATACGCAGAATTAAGCAGGCTTGATAATTTTATTATCATTTGTGGTTTTGGTCGCGTCGGTCAGGAAATTGCTGCTAATTTAACAAAAGACCAACAAGCTTTTATCGTTATTGATACAGATGAAAATAACATCAAGTTAGCCAAAAAAAATAACTATATCTATATTCAGGATGATGCCAGTCAAAATACTATATTAACTAATGCAGGTATTAATTCTGGTGCATCTTCTGTTTTATGTGTCACGGGAAATGATGTTATTAATGTTTATATCACTTTGACAAGTAGGTTTCTAAACCCAGACATCAATATTATTGCGCGCGCCAATAGAGCTGATAATGTTAATAAATTATATCAAGCGGGGGCTAATAATGTGATCCAGCCTTTTGAGGTTTCAGGTTTGCTGGCGGCAGAACATGTAGGTCAACCGGTTGCATTTGAAGCAATTTTAGGTATTTTACAAGAGCAAAAGCAAATTTTAATGGAAACCTTAATAGTTTACCCTAACAGCTTACTAGAAAATAAACTAATAGGTGATATTGACTTTAAGCACCGTAAATTAACCTTAGTCGGCGTTATTAGTGCCAATAAAATACATTTAAAACGTCGCAATCGTTATAAAGTCAAAAACCAACATTTTTATTTTAACCCAGAAAATCATTTTGAATTACTCGCACAAGATATGGTCATCGTTCTAGGAAGAAAATATTCGATTGAACACTTTCAAGACCAAATTGAAAAAAGTAAATTACGCCCTGTAAAATAATCATGAAAAAAATAATTATTTTTGGCTATAACAACTTATCTTATGAAGCAGTATCAAGGCTTGATCAGAAATATCAAGATATTGTTATTATTGAAACAGATCCAGCCTTAATCCAATCAGCTAAAGACAAAGGTTATAATACTAAAAATATTGATTTCCGTTGTGATGTGGCTCTTAAGTCTCTTGGTATAGGAAAATCAATTGATGTTATTTTTTGTTTTCTACTAGAAGACTTCAACAATATTTTTTTAACGCTTTCCGCTCGCGCTATTGATAAAAATATAAATATTATTGCTATTGCAGGGTCAGCCCAATCAGCAGAAAAATTAATTGCAGCCGGTGCCAATAAGATTATTGACCCTTACCAGATATGTGGACAAAAAATACACGAACTGATAAAAAAACCTGATATTACTAATATTATTGACCATACTGTGTTTGGCCGAGATGATTTACATATTGCTGAAATTATTATTCCAACAGGTAGCTCTCTTGAAAACACCTACAGCAGTACATTGTCACTTAATGAACAATTTAACTTAGTCTTAATTGGTATTGTTGATAAAGAACTTGGTGATAAACTGCACTTTGCCATTGGAGAGAAAGACCACAAACTGGATGCTGGAGATATATTAGTTGTCTTAGGCCCATCGCGAGAAATAAATGCTTTTAAACAGGAGGTCACAAATGCTTAATCTGATAAAATTTAACCCTAGAATTTGGTTCTTGCTAGGATTTATGAGTTGTTTTTTAATGTTATCCGTTGGTGCTTATTTCCAGTTTGTTGAAGAAATGGAACCCTGCCCGCTATGTATTTCTCAACGAATAGCCATATTAATAACAGGTCTTGTTTTTCTAATAGCGGCAATACATAATCCAAAAGCAAGTGGTATAAAAATATATTCCATTATTGGCACGATTACAGCACTCTGTGGTGCCGCTATTCCTATCCGGCATGTATGGATACAAAATCTACCTACTGATGAAGTCCCTGAATGCGGACCTGGGCTAGGATATGTATTTGAAAATTTTCCCTTAACCGAGACCCTAAAATTAATGCTCAATGGCTCAGGCGAATGTGCTGATGTACTATGGACTTTTTTAGGGCTTAGTATTCCTGGGTGGACTTTGGTCGCTTTTTTGGGCTTGGCTACTTTAAGTTTATTACAGCGATGGAATATACCGCCAGTTGTAAGTCAAAATGGAGAATCGGAATGAAAGTAGCTATATTTGCAGTTCTTTTTCTAACTTCGTGTACAGCAGCAACAACAAAAACTGACTATTCATCTCTACAACAGGCGATTAACGGAAACCACCGCTCAGAACAACATAAAAATCGTGATCAATACCGCCACCCGTTGAAAACACTCACGTTTTTTGATGTACAGCCAGATATGACTGTAGTGGAAATATGGCCAGGAAATACAGGCTGGTATACAGAAATTTTAGCACCTTACCTGAAAGATAGGGGTAGATTTTATACTGCCCAGTTCTCAGACAACTCCAGCGTACCTTACTTTAGAAAAAGCTTAAAAGTATTTACCGATAAACTCAATATTCAACCCGATATTTATGGCAATACTGTAATCACGACCTTACAAGCTCCTAAAGAAATAAATATTGCTCCAAAAGGAACGGCTGATAGAGTCCTGACCTTTCGTAACGTACATAACTGGATGAAAAGTGGGCAAGCAGAAACGGTATTTAAAGCGATGTATGATGCGTTAAAAGTCGGGGGCATTCTTGGTGTTGTTGAACATCGAGCTAAAGCAGATAGTGTTCAAGACCCAAAAGCACGGTCTGGTTACGTTACTGAAAGGTATGTGATTAACTTGGCTGAAAAAGTAGGGTTTCAACTGCTCGCCAAAACTGAAATAAATGCCAACCCAAAAGATAGTACAAATCACCCAAAAGGTGTTTGGACATTACCTCCATCATTACGGTTAAAAAACCTAAACAAAGAAAAGTATATTGCTATTGGTGAAAGCGACCGAATGACACTGAAGTTTACAAAAAAATAGTTATAAACCAGGGCATATAATTCAGTTTATACACAAAAGCACTTATCTAGACTTATTTTTGTAATATAACTTTATTAATTATTATAAAATATTATAAGCACCTGATAACCAACACATTTATCAGCAGTAGTAATTTTATACAATTTAACAGAAGCTTAATCACAACAAGTCTTTAAGTAACTTAAACCGTCTTAACCCACAGAGTTATCCACAGCTTCTGTGGGTAACTTTTTTATTCAATAGCCATAAGCACTTAGCTCACCTTCATCGAAAAACGATGACAATGAGTCGCTAAACTATCCGAGAAAAATATTGATTATTCAAGTAGCCATTGCCATTCCTGTAAATCGCTTATTTGATTACCTTGCCCCTATTGAAAACGACACAATTGAACCCGGTAGCCGGGTTTTAGTCCCTTTTGGAAAGCACAAAAAAGTGGGCTTCGTTATAGCGACTTGTGAAAATAGTGAGGTAAAAGCTGAACGCCTTAAGCCTATTATTGAAGTGCTTGATAGTTCTTCATTAATTAGTAAAAAAGATATTCAATTATTAACTTGGGCAAGTCGTTATTATCACCACCCTTTAGGTGATGTTTTTAGTGCTGCATTTCCTGTTTTACTGCGAAAAGGTAAAAAAGCTTTATTAAGCCAAGAAAAATACTACCATCTATCAGCTAAAGGCGAATGTTTAAACCCTGAACAATTAAAACGTACACCCAAACAACAACAAATATTTAAATTATTTCTTACCCCGACTACCTTGTTATCTAGCGCTCAGCTTAAGCAATATGATAAAAATTGGCGGCCAACTATCACAGCTTTAATTGAAAAAGACTTAATCAGTATAAAATTAAGGCCAAAAAATTCTACTCAAACAGCAGTTGTACCTGAACTAGCCTTAGTAGCTAATAAGCAACAAACTTATGCCATTAATCAGTTATCTGCTCAATTAGGTCAGTTCTCTGTTTCTTTATTAGAGGGTGTAACAGGGAGTGGTAAAACTGAAGTGTATATGCAGCTTATTCAACAAGTTCTTGATTTAGGTTTACAAGTTGTAGTGTTATTACCAGAAATAACGTTAACACCCCAGCTAGAAGACCGCTTTAAACGACGATTTTCTGTCAATATATCTCTTTCTCATTCCAAGTTGACAGAGACACAACGACTAAGTGCTTGGTTAGAAATGCAACAAGGACATAGCTCAATTCTATTAGGTACTCGTTCTGCTTTGTTTACCCCTTTAAAAAATCCGGGGCTTATTATTTTGGACGAGGAACATGATTCGTCTTTTAAACAGCAAGAGGGCTTTCGGTTTTCGGCTCGCGATTTGGCGATTGTTAAAGGCAAATTATTGGATATTCCTGTTATTTTAGGTACAGCTACCCCTTCTCTTGAAAGTCTTTATAACGCTCAAAATAAACGTTACCAATTATTACAGTTATCAGAAAGAGCTGGGGTAGCCATTAAACCTAAGTTTTTATTATTTGATATTCGTAACCAACAATTACAGGAAGGGCTTTCAGCGCCATTAATTACTCAAATAAAAAAGACCTTAGCTAAAAACGAACAGGTTTTATTGTTTTTAAACCGTCGAGGTTTTGCCCCTGTACCAATCTGCCATTCCTGTGCCTGGGTCGCTAGATGCCAGCATTGTGATACCAGTTTAGTGATTCATTATGATGAAAAACGTTTACGTTGCCATCATTGTGGTTATCAGCAACATTTATCTCAACAATGTCCTTCCTGTAAAACAGGTGAACTTAAACCCTTAGGATTGGGAACTGAGCGTGTAGAAAAAAGCTTGCGTGAATTATTCCCTGAACAAAAGATTGTTAGACTGGATAGAGATTCCACCCAACGCAAAGGAGCCCTTGAAGGCCACCTTGATCAAATCAATCAAGGCAAGGTTGATATTATTTTAGGGACTCAAATGTTAGCTAAAGGCCATCATTTCCCAAAGGTCACTTTAGTCGCTATTTTGGATGTGGATAGTGGCTTATTTAGTATTGACTTCCATGCCACAGAAAAACTGGCTCAACTGATTATTCAAGTAGCCGGTCGAGCTGGACGTGCGGAAAAGCCTGGCACTGTGATTTTACAAACACGACAACCCGACCACCCTTTATTAACGGTTCTACTTAAACAAGGCTATAACAGCTTTGCTCAGTCAGCACTTGTTGAGCGTCAACAAGCAATGCTACCGCCCTACAGTTCTCAAGCTTTATTAAGAGTCTATGCTCCTAACCCTATTGATCCACAGATTTTTTTAAAAAAAGTTTACGGAATCATTCAGAGCTTAGAAAATTATAACTGTTTAATTTTAGGCCCAGTTTCTGCGCCAATGGCAAAACGTGCGAGCAACTATCACTTTCAGTTACTATTACAAAATAATCAGCGTAAATCCCTACAATTATTATTAGACCAGCTTATTCCTGAGTTATATTTGCTAAAAGAAGCTAAAAAAGTGCATTGGTCTTTAGATGTTGACCCTGTGGATTTGTATTAAACAATAAAAATTAAAGTAGGGGCAATCCCTTGTGGTTGCCCTAATCCCTTATTGCTTCCCCATCTCCTTGTGCTTGCCAAAGAAGCCAAGCAAAAAATGGTTAATTACCAGTGTTTGATAGTTCCTACGCTCTTGGTGGGAATTCATAATTGGACGTTCCTGCGTTTTGAGATATGCTCCCCACTAAAAGTTGAGATTGGAAAACGGGCAACCACAAGGGATTGCCCCTACTGAGTGTACCGTGCCTAGCAAAAGTGATGCCTGCGTTTCCTCTGGGAGTGGCGGGAAAGAGCGAGAAATATCTTACCTAATTATAGTATGCTCATCCATTTTCCATTGTAAGGGGTATTTTGTTATAACTTCCTGTAAATAACCTGTCATTTTTTCCGCTAACAATTTTTGTCTAACTCTATCTTCAATAGCCGCAAAATCTTTTCGCTCTGCTGGCTTCCTGTTAACAATAATAATCAGGTGCCACCCTTTATCTGTTTCAATAACCTTACTTAATTCATTATCTTTCAGGTCTTTAATTGCATCCTCAATTTCCTTGGAAGCACTTCCTGCTTTTAACCAGCCCATATCACCCGATCGTTGCTTACCATAAGCATCTATGCTGTATTGTCCAGCCAACTCAAACAAACTCTCACCCGCTAAAATACGTTTACGCATTTGTTCTGCTTGCTGCTGAGTAGCCAAAACAATTTGGCCAATTTGTCTGCGTTCTGGAATATAAGCAATATTGGGGTGCTTCTGAAAATAATCTACTAAAATATTTTTATTGGGAATCCATTGCTGTTCTTTCTCCTTTAATAATAAACGTGTTGTTAAATTATGTGCATATTCTTGTAGTTGTGGATTAATATTTTCTGTTTTTTCATCTACCGCCTTTGCTGTCACAATTAACTTTACCCATTCATTTACTTTTTCTATGATGCGCGGCTTGCCTATTTCACCCGGTACTTTACCTGAAATTAAATCACCATATTTAATTGATAAACCGTCACCCTCTGCAAGCACAGTTTCTACCGTTGGATTATTATCTAATCGCTCAAAATAAGTGTTAACTTTTGCTTGTTTAATAAGTTTATTTATTTTCTCCTCTTTTAAGCTAGAAAAATGTTTTGCAATATAGGCTGAACGCACGGCAACCAAAACATCAGAGTTGCCTTTTGTTTGTTGTTTAAATTGTGCATCAATTTCATCAGGTACTTTAAGCTGTTGGCTTAATTTTTTTAGATAACGTCGAGCAAGAAGGGCAGTTTTAAAATTTCCCATTTCCTGTTTAAAAGCAACACTCTGATTAATCCCTTTGGCAACAGCTTGTTGATAGAGTGCTTCTGCTCTTGCCATTCTTAGCAACATATCTCCTCTAAGGTAGGCTTGATCCTTTTCATCCATGGCAGGAAATTGGGTAGCAAAAGGTGCGGCTTGCATAGCTGCTTCTAATTGCTGTTCAGTTACTTGACCTGTTTGGCCTATCGTTACTAGAACCTTATTTGCGTATGTGACATTGGCAATTAAACTAAAAAATAGAAATACAAAAAGTTTTTTTTGAGTCATATAGATTTGAGATATTAGTTTGGAAGTAAGGCCAAAGCCTCACTTGCTGAATATTTTTGATAGTTACCACGCTCTTGTGTGGGTTCATAATTGGATGCTCCTGCATCTTGAGGTGCATTCTTCTCTATTTAAAAGTTGGGATTGGGCAACCAAGGGACGGGGCAACCACAAGGGAGTGCCCCTACTGTTATTTTTTATTTGCACCACCTAAGTCAGGTGCATTTGAATGAATCCAACTGATTGCTGCATCTAAGTTGTCTTTAATTTTGTTACCTTTCCAGGTTAATGCTTCTGCGACAATGGGTACACCTGATTTATTCACTTCATGACAAGAGGCACACAATAAGGGACCATGACTACCATCCGAGTTATATTGAGTCGCTTGCTTATATGTCGTTGGATCAACCTTTGGTGTAACAGGGTATAAACCATGAGTTGATTCATGACAAGCCTGACATGCTAACCCTGCATGACCTTTTGAATAACGCATTGCACTGTATTTACCTGGTTGGTTAATAGGAAAGGCAACCCCACCCTGCCCTTCAACAAATGGTGCCGCATGACAATCCGCACAATGTGGAACGCCTGGTGATAACCAATAATCCTTACCATGACTTGCTGCACTGTATGGAACAGCCGCTATCCCTGTCGCTTCAGCGGGTAATTGCAAGGATGATAATTTAGCCGATGGGTTAGCTGATAATAAGCTGATATTTATGTCACCATCCACATCTTTAGTGATTAATGGTGCACCATCTTTCATCGCAATTACACCAATATCAGGCACCATTCTATCTTTAGACCAGGTTAATAAAATACCTGATTTGCCCGGTGTGTCATGACCCTTTTTATCTAACACAACCTTTGGATCCAAATATTTTTCCTCTAATACTTTGCGTGTAACTCCAATCGCTTTAGCAATCTCACCCAGAGATTTATTACGAATCGTTTTACCCGTTTGTTTAAAGGCATTTTTCAAATCATCACGTTGATATAACTCACGAGATAATTGGCTATGGCAGTTAGTACACCACAGACCTTTACC
>JAJRUF010000212.1 GCA_024277935.1 Gammaproteobacteria bacterium | reverse complement strand
CTCGCGGCGAGTTTTGCGCTTTTTCAGGTTATATTCTGCTTCTGAGAAAGATAATTGTTCTGACATTTGCCTACTCTTCTTATTGTTTGTTGATTTTCTTTTATTATGCCAGAATTGTGTAATTATTCAGAGTTACCCTAGAAAAATGAATGCTTACTTCGGCATCAAAAACCCCGTGTCCCCTGTGAGAAAAAAACCAAAAGTGGCATCTAAGCCAAAAAAGAAAACCATAAAAAGAAAAAAACAAACTAGAAAAACAAAAACATCGAGTGGGCTTTATAGTAAAACTAATAAGCAAACGTTCCGTGGCAGTAATGCAAGCCTTTTTGACCACAAGGCAAGACCCACACCGGATCTTCACCTAGAGGCAGACAAGCTACTAGATAAAGAGTATTTTAAAAACTCATAATATATAAATTAACGTGCATGCAAAAAAAACACATAACAAATCGTTTAACGCCGACCGTTTTATACGCCGCTTCACTGCGTTACGCTCTATATAAAACGGCCGGTTAACTCAGACGTTATGCTGCTAAAAACAAAAACTATATTTTTGTGTTTTAGTTGCATTAATCAGCGGTAAAAAATCAACATTCCGTGCGCACAGCTTTTCATTCGTGTGCGCTACAGGCAGGTGTTTTGGCAAGGTGTCGCTGGTAACAATCATTGAGCAATGTGAGCAACAAGTGCATTTGTTTTCTCTAACTTACGCGTTGTTACTTAAAGTTATTTTGTTGCTTCATGTTCAATCAGTTTTATTATTTAGCGGTAATCGCTGAGATAGGTGCCCGCCATAAACAGGTGGCTAATTTTGGCAGTGCCATTTAAGTTCTTTCGTTGCTGCCTTTGGCTTTTTTTGGTGGGTTACATTAGCTGTCCAGGTACTGTAAATTAAGGCCATCATAATTAACACCGGCAACATAACAAATCGTTCAAGTTTGCCCGCAAAAAGCGCGGGCTGGACGCTGCGCGAAAGACGCGCCGCGCCCCTTAACTCAAACGTTAGATTTAAATAAGGAAAATCATGAGATATACATTCAAAGTTATAGCAGGCGTTGCACTTACGATATTCTTTATTAACGCCAACGCCTCAGACACATGGCCTAGGGGCGCTAAATTAGCCTATATTGACAGATGTGCAGAAAGCATGAATTCGCAAGGTCTTCGAATGAAAAATGCAAAAGCATATTGCACCTGTACAACTAACGGTATGGAGGCGGAATTTGGAATGAGAGAATACAACCAAATGATGAAAGCAGAAGCAAACCCGAATGGTAGTAAATATGACCGCCGTTTATATAATGTGCTTATGGCATGTAAAGATCACTTACCAAAGTAAAATAAAAAACGGAGAAAAATATAATGGGTATATTTGGCAATATCTTTGGTAGTAAAAACGAAGACCCTGAAAAAGTAAGACTAGCAATTCTTGCATATTGCTACGGCAATATGATGGAGCTATCTACTTCTAATATTACAGCGTTTATACAATCATTCTCTGAAAATCCAACTAATGCACTTAAAGCTAGGCTTTTCAGTGCAGCAAAAATAAGAGCCGGCATAAGCATCAATAAAAATGCTCTGCCAGACATTACTGCTGAAATAATAAAAATTGATAATTTAAACTCTATTTTGCTGTTTAACCTAAAGTCTTATGGAGGCCCCTCTAACATAAACGGCACGCCTGCTATTATTCCTAGCTTTATAGCTATAGTATTTAATAACAGCTTTATTGGAGATCCGGCTTTCTTTTTCCTTGAGCCATCTCTTGAGGCTGGCTCAACAATGTTAATTCGTGTAGCCCCAGATGGAACAAGATTTAATCTCGGAGCAGGCAGTCAAAACAATAGAGATTCTTTTATAAATTCAATAACTGAAAGACTATAAAATCATGAAAGTAGTAAAAGCATTTATATTAGTATTTATATATTCAGGTCTTGCTCATGCAGATAGTCGAGATAACTTTATAAACAAAGTTCTCCCATTAAAATATCCCATGCTAGTAGAATATTTAAAACAAAATGAATCACTTAAAGTTAACTGGGTATCACAAACAGGCGAGAATCAAAATCAGATATTAACACTTAATAACGATAAAGCTATTATTATCAAAACCAAAATGTACGGTGGCACTACAGGAGGCATGAACACACCTGTTAGTATTTTAATGATGGATAAAAATAGAGACTCACATTTAGATTATATTGAGTACCACATGCAAGACCAAAAACCGCATATCTACAATAACCCTACTGACGAGACATCTCTATATTTGTGGGATACCTCGTTAGCAATAACAATGAAATACAGCAGTTGTTGTGGCAAATAAAAAATCTAACAATCAGCTCAACCCGACCATTTATACGCCGTTTCGCTTCGCTACACTCTGTATAAATGGCCGGTTAGCAAGGCGTTATAAGTAATTAATTGTGTTTTAGGTAAGTTACATTTTCAGTAATTAATTTAAACCGAAATAGCCCATTATTCTTTTTTGTTTTTTTGGGTTAATCGGTTAGTTTATTATGTTTTTGACAAGCCAAT
>JAJRUF010000211.1 GCA_024277935.1 Gammaproteobacteria bacterium | reverse complement strand
GCATGATGTTGCAACTTTGAACACCATCGAAAATCGGGCAGGAATAGAAAAAATTAATATCTTCGCGGCCTGTCAATGATTTAACATACCGTAAAACCGTTACTATTCACTTTCCGGCCAAGCACTATTTGACCACCTGAACAAGTACGGTCATGTTCGTAAAAACCATCACCATTGCTGCTGTAAACGGAGGGTATGTCTAAAATTTCAGCATAACCAAGGCCTTGCTGGATGCCTGATTTTACTGAGTGCTTATTGTCTTTTGCTTCAATTATTGCGATGGGGATATTGGGTTTATAATAGAGGATGTAATCTGCCCTTTTTCTTTTCCCTCTGCTTGTAAGATTACCTTTGACATAGATTCGACCATCGGTAAAAGAGACTTCTTCCCGAATTTGGGTAAGCGTATTCCATCCAGCCTTTTCAAGGGCTGGTTGGATGTATTTAGTGCATATATCTCTTTCTGACAGGTCTTTTTTTGATGTCATTTCTTTCTACTCATTTTTTACCCTTAGTGTTGCCTCGGTGGTTGTTTTGGAGAAGATAACGTACTAATAACCTGCCACGGGTAGCCAGCAATGAGCTTGATTACTGCCTGAACCTTGGCAAAGTCAATAAACTTCAATTCGCCTCCGTGGTAGTGGTCAGCGTTTATTAAATTGTTCGGCAATAATTGCAGATGATACTTATTGGGAAATTGCAGATGATACTTATTGGGAATGAGAAAACAAATAAAGCCATTCCCTATTACAACACCTTCGCCAAAATTAAACTTCTGTCTTCTTGGCCTGGTGGCACACAGTATATAGTGCCAGCGACTTGCTCCTGGATGCAACATATTGTGTGTCCTCATTGCAAGAGGCACTAAAATGAAAATTGACGGAGGTATTGCTATTAGTTCAGGATTTTTTTTGTAGTCCAACAAAATATAGGACAGCCACAGCACCAATAACTGGGCTAAGAAGCAAGAATAACGGCACCCCAGTCTGAAAACCTATTATCCCCCCTACAAAACTCCCAATAATCCCACCTAAAATGCCAACTTTGGCTTTTAACTTCTTATTTATAAATGTTGCTATCAATCCAATGACTAAGCCAATAATTATATATAATATAAGCATTGGCATTAATGATGCTGTTGAACCAAAGGCGCCCGGTGGTTGCATAATAAATCTCCTTTACGAATTAAAGATTAAAGTAGAGAATCACTGATCTTCCTTAAAGAGGGCTTTTAGGATGTCCATGTTCTATTATTTTTAAACGCTTCTATCTGTACTCTCAGTATTTTTTTGTTTCATTCTCGCTATGTCGATTGATTGGGTTGGGTGCCGAACGACACGCATAAGGGGCGCAAAAATGCGTGGCTATGAGTTTTGAATTACCAACAGATTCCAAGCGAAGCAACAAACTTCAAAAACCGCTGTGTTTTTGCGTCCCTTTAATGCGATTGTTATAGCTTCTTTTATCATATAATTAGGACATTACATCGATAATATGGAGCCTGAAAACTGCTTCACCAGCAAATGGATTCATGCGGCTTTCCTTTAAACATGAAATAATTACCTGTGGCTTTAACATTGAATATATATAATTTACATTATCTTGATCACCATAAATAGCAAAGCTATATTCTCCTGGGGGTAATGGTTGATTATCTCCTACCAATAATTTTCCAATATTTTTAAATTTATTAAAATCAAATATTTCACAAGTTAATTCGATTGGTTGATCTTCAATTTTGGATGGTAAGTCAAATAAATTTTTGTCTTTTTCTGTCAGCAGTATATCTTTTTTGGTATTACTTCCCGCATGAATCTCATTAACTCCTTGCTCCATCAAATGTGATAATTTTCGATAATGCTTTAATGATGATTCACCGATATTATAAACAGGCCCATGAAAGTGATAATGATTATCTCCTGTATTAACAGTGAAATCATTATTATCGTGAAATTCATAAATAGGTTGAATACCTTTTTGGGATGCAGAAAATATAAGTTTTAAGAAATTAAACGATTCTCTTGTGTAATCCCATATAGTTTGTGGGCCAAGTGATGACATGAATGGCAGTACCAACTGTCCAGTAGCAAAGAAAATTTCAAAATAAGTAGTGAAAGATCCTCTTTCAAAAGAATAGGCGTGTAATTGGAAAAATTTTCGTTCTTTTTTTGATATCCGCTTCTTTTCCCCTTTTAATTCGAGATATGTCTTATCAACTACTGCCTGGAAGTTTGATAATGAATCTATGGCAATATGCAGAGGAACATTGTTTTCAAGAACAGGGCCTTCCAAAGTAAAATGATACCTCTCCATAGCCTTCCTCTCATTTATTTAGCACTATAACAGTGAAATAGACAGAATGGGCCAATATTGAGCTAGGCAGATTCCGCCTATTGACTTTAGTTTTTCAGCATGATATTTTAAAAATATAATCTTACATTTTCGTTACAATATCATATGCTAAAGACGAATGCAAGACAGCCTGATGCAATAAAACTCTTTTGGGATCGTTATATTCAGCATCTTATCAACAACGGTGTGAAGCCAACGGTTACGCGCTGGTATGTGATTCGTGTCGAACAATACCTCAAGGCCCTGGCCGGCAAACGACTGGCAAACCATTCTGCAAAAGACGTTATAGACTATCTGGAAGTCCAGAGTAAAAATATTAAGATTAAAGACTGGCAATTTCGTCAGATTGTTGATGCTATACAGAATTTATTCACCATGCTTGAAGTTCCCTGGTTAAACGAGGTAGACTGGCCACACTGGCTGTCTTCTTCCTTATCCGACGCACACCCCACCATTGCCAAGGAAACGCCTGCTGCCGAAACGATCTCTAAGCTGTCGAATATTTCAGGATCCAGGCTGGCAAAAGTTCGGCAGAGTCATGGTGAGGTACTGAAACAACTCCTGATGGTTATCAGGCAGCGTGGTTATTCGATTCGAACAGAGCAAACCTATGAATCCTGGGTGGCGAGATTTATAGATTATTGTGGTAACCGGGATCCGAAAACACTTGGAGCCGATGAGGTGGTGTCATTTCTCCAGTATCTTGCTGTTCGGCGTAATGTTGCGGCCTCCACTCAGAACCAGGCACTGAACGCTCTGGTCTTTTTTTATGATCAGGTCATACAGCAACCCCTGGGGGATATGGGCGGTTTTATTCGTGCCAAGCGTCCAAAAAAATTACCGGTAGTTTTAACTCAGAATGAGATCCAACGGCTTCTTGAACAGATGAACGGTAGACAGCGATTAATGACTTCATTGCTGTATGGAACCGGTATGCGGCTAATGGATTGCGTGAGGTTACGGGTGCAGGATGTTGATTTTGAGTATCGACAAATCGTCATCAGAGACGGCAAAGGACAAAAGGATAGAGTCGTGCCTCTGCCGGAACGGTTGATTGAACCAATTAAAATGCACCTTGCTGCGGTACGAAAAACACATCAAGATGATCTTAAAATGGGCAATGGAGAGGTGTATCTACCCAACGCACTTTCCAGAAAATACCCAAGTGCAGCCAAAGAGTGGGGCTGGCAGTATGTTTTCCCCGGCGCTCGACTTTCCGTTGACCCGCGTAGTGGGAAAGTACGCAGACATCACGTCCATGAGAATGGATTGCAGAAAGCTGTGAAAAAGGCGGCAGCCCAGGCCGGAATAACCAAAAGGGTAAACTGTCATGCTCTGCGCCATAGTTTTGCAACTCATCTTCTCGAAAACGGTTATGATATTCGTACAGTACAGGAGTTACTCGGCCACGCCGATGTGTCAACCACTATGATTTACACCCATGTGCTTAATCGTGGCGGACAGGGAGTGCGGAGCCCTCTTGATTTAATATAGCTTTCAGCATGTTGTGCCTTTGGGTACAAATACAAAATACAATCAAACAATCCCCCGTTATTCCCCCTGTTATTCCGCAGTTGGTTTTTTGGTGGGCGGTGCCCACCCTACACTCTTGCGCCATAGTTTTGCGACTCATCTTCTCGAAAATGGTTATGATATTCATACAGGTTTTTTTGGTGGGCGGTGCCCACCCTGTTATTCCGCCGTGAAATATGCGAGTTAGAGTTTGCATATAGATAATTCGGCGCAGAGCG
>JAJRUF010000014.1 GCA_024277935.1 Gammaproteobacteria bacterium | reverse complement strand
TGCCTCAGCGGTGCTGTGCATTTGTTGCAAAGCATGTTCAAAAATTGCTTTATGCGGTTTTCTTATGCCAATATCTCCTGATATCACATGGCAATCAAACAGCAAATTTAGCCCAGCTCGCTGTATTTTTTTACGCTGAACTTTAACGCTGCCATTAGTAACAATACCCATTTTGTAGCGCTTCTTACAAAGCGCCAATAAAGAAACTAATTTTTTATCGATACCTATATTTTTGAATAAGTATTCTTGAAAGTGTCTTTGTAGATTTTCTATTGATGTTCGTGTTGATCTTGCAATCAATGAAAATAATAATTTCCTTTCTTTAGGATTGTCAGCATTTTTATAGTGAGTGCTAATCACCCTTTTTGTAAATTGCGGGTGATATTTTAGCACCCAATTCAATGTTAATGTTTTGGTATCAATTAAAGTATTATCAAGATCAAACAGTAAAGTGCTGATATTCATTTCTTCTGATTACAGCGTTTGTGTGAGGTCTTAAAATGATTTATTTGAGCTTCTTGTGGGCTTAACCCTTTATAAAAAGTATTTTTTAATAAATCACCAAAGGCATTAACTTCAAGAATAAAATGTTTTTTTAAACCAATAGACACAACAACATCTAAAGCGATATATAAAGACTTCGGAAAAAGTTTTGCTACTTTTTCACAGCTATCTATGAGTGATTCCCATGCTTGTTTGCTCATTTTATTTTTTAACAATTCAACCTCTGCACGTTGATTAAGCAAATGTAAATTTGTCATTGGGGTATGGCTCATGCGTAAAACTTTATGCTGTGCTTTTCCTGCTATCATTAAAATGCGTAAATCAACATTATGACCACTAAGCTGTGCTTTAGGAATCCAACGCTCTACTTGAACCTCCATTGTGCAAAGTATATCGACTAAAGATTCTATGTAAGCCTCATCGTTTGATTGCCGAATTTTACGTGAGTTAAACAAAGTTAGGTGATTCTTACGCCTTTCTGTTTCAATTGTAGTTTTTATTTGTACGCGGTCTTTTGAGGTTTCAAGTGCAATAATGCCTGAAGCAGAAGACCCGTGTTTTAACTTAATAAATACACGAGGTATTTTTTTTACCTTCATGGCATCGCGTAATTGTTGGTAATTATGTATTTCTTCAAAAGGTTCAGCTATTGGAATATCGTTAGCTAATAAATAACGCTGGCAAGCATACTTATCAAAGGCGAGTTGAATATCAAAAGGGTGGTTCATGACTTGAATATCAGTATGCTGATCTATCTGATTTTCGATTTGCTGCAAAATATGCTTAAAGCCGTAATAAAACTGGTTTGGTGCAATAATACGCCCTTTTTCTTGGCTATTTGCAGTGATATTTTGTACTGACTCATAAGGCTTGTTAGCTTTTTTCAAAGCAGGAATACCAAGCTCTGTGATAAGAGCTTGAGCCTTTAAGTCTCTTCCTGGTGAATCGATGCGTAAGATAAAATTATTATTAGCAGGTGTTTTATAAAGCACCTCAGGTGAACGAATGTATTCACGATAAGTAATAATATGTGCAGCACTTAAACTTTGTCTGCTTAAAGCTTTTTGAAACTCGCTAACGCGAATGTCATTCTTGCCAGCAAGAATGACAAAAGGACAATTCATATTCTGATTTATTCAGAAAGAAAGATGTATCGATAAACTTCATCATCATAAACATCTTCTTCCTCTTGGTCTTCTACAGAAGCTTGAGGAATAGCTTTTTTTAGTGCTGTCATACCATCATCAGTCATAAAATGATAATCAAGTGTAAGCTTTTTAATTTTTCGAATAGTTTCAGAGCTAGCAAGTGCCTCTGCTCCTTTATCACTGAGAGAACCTAAAGATAAATCAAGCTCGTCTAATTGAGAAATTATAGGAGATTTAGCCAATTCACTCGCAATCTCATCTGAGAACTCACTATTACGCAGCCCTAGGTAGCGTAATTTAGGAAATAATTGTTTTTCCATAATTGGTTTTAAATCATTTAAGCCTGTATTACCGTAGGAATCACTCCCTATCCATAGCTCTAAATGCTCAAGATTAGGCAAGTCAGATTTAACAATATTTTCAACCGTTTTTCTATCTAAGCCGCCAGTCACTAAAATCAATTTTTTTAAGGTATTACTTTTGAGAGGTTGCGCAAAAAACTCACCAGCACCTTTAGCTTTAAAAACTTCGAGGGATAAAGCATCGGTATTTACAAATATCGATTCATCAATGGTTTCAATCCATGAAACTTCTGACTCTTCTTGTTCTATGTCTCCTACGAACAAAGCTTTGAGTGACTGAAGCTTATCTTTATAAGAAAGCAGGCTTTTCGTCATCTCAGCCATTTCTTTTGTATCATCTAAGCTGTAGTCATCAGACCAATACCCGATAACCAAAGAGTCCATTGCAGAGGTATCTTGAGTACTAAAAAAACGTTCAAAAATCTCTGGAAAAGTATCTCCATCAGTATCTGGCTCCATGCGTAAGAGTGGTGAGATTTTAGATAAATCTACGCTGGATTTTTCATCAGAGAGGTTTTTAATGGGCTTATTGTAAAAGCTAGTCATGTTTTATCCTTTTATTTTTAAATTGTAAACTTCAAATGAATTATAACCCAACATGTAAAATTAGAATACGGTGATATTAAAAAAAGAGTGCGAAGAAAACTAGGACACCCATAATTTAATCGCCACGCAGGAAGCGTGGGAACGAGATGATAATCAAATCGCAGAGAAAAACTTAACCATTACAAGCTCAGCGGTTTACTTCGACATACTCAGTACATCGCTCTGCGAAACCCTCTGCGGTTCTCTGAGTAATAAA
Source organism: Gammaproteobacteria bacterium (assembly GCA_024277935.1). Lineage (GTDB taxonomy): Bacteria > Pseudomonadota > Gammaproteobacteria > Methylococcales > Methylomonadaceae > QPIN01. The sequence continues at coordinate 440 of JAJRUF010000014.1, read as the reverse complement.
AAAATGTTAAAAAACAGGGGGGGTGGGTATTAATAAAGACTTGTCTGCGAAAGGTACGAAAGTTTTTGATATTTTTCCGCGCTTTTCGTGGATAGCTTGTCTTAGGGATGGCGCAATAATAAACCCACCATTATTACGCAGGATTTTTGCTTCTAATCAAATGATCTCAATAGGCGCATAGTCATTCTACGCAACGATTTGAGATCATTTGAGTAGGCGCATAAAAGACAAGTAAGAATGGTGGGTTTATTATTGCGCCGTCCCTTACCACACCAACGACTAACGCCAGTGCTATGGGTATATAAAACAGGTATTCGTGCATCAACAACTCTACTTTTGTAGCTTTTCAAAAATGATGTTCTGCCACTTTTCAGACCCTGTTTTATGCACTGATTCACCACGCGAATCTACTGCAACGGTCACTGGCATATCTTTCACTT
>JAJRUF010000210.1 GCA_024277935.1 Gammaproteobacteria bacterium | reverse complement strand
CGTCGCGAGGGAAAGCCCTTTTGAGTCAGTTTTTTCGTTCATTTGAGGCGAATAGTTGTGCTATTTTACGAAAATGAACGGAAAAAGTGGCCAAAAGGGCTTTTTCCGTAGCAGGTTCTCTATTCTCGGACAGCCTCCTAGTCATTTCTCCATGTATTAATACTATATATTTTACCATTTTTAGGTAAAACCCACATTTGATACAGTGAAATAAACCAGATTGTTGCTGAACATAAGTTGTAGCCAATACCTGAAATAATAGTTAGCCAGGCAAAACCAGGTGCTATTTTTGTTAACCACCATGAAAAAACATCAATAGCGAGAAAAAAGAAGGGGGCAGAAATAAGAACTATTTTTAACCCTTGTTTTATACCAATAGCAAAGCTAAAAATTATGCCATTAAAGAAAAAGATAAAAGAAATAGCAAAAATATGAATGTGTGAAATTCTGGTTAGTGAAGCTGCAGTTGCACCGCTTTTGGATTTGGCTACCCGTTTAACTTCTTCATATTGGGTAAAGTCTGGTAAACCGGGAATAACGCTATGGCAAGATATACAGTTAGTGTAGAAAATATTTTTTATTTGTGAATCCCATTGGTTTTTTGGTGCGCCTTTTCTAACCCATTTAATAATTTCCAGTTTATCAACCTCTGAAGCTTTATCTCGCATTGATCCACTGAGTTTTTTTTCAATCTTGCTGTGAGCTGGGTCGCCATGATAACTATAGACAATATCATCTATAGATAAGCCTGGTTTTCCATCAGCCATACCGTGGGTCATTAAAATTTGGGCGGAAGCCAGTAGTGCACCAAGGCCAATAACCAGTAAGTAGCTGGTAAACAAGCTTTTTACGGAGGTGTTTAAGCTGGGCAGATTTAGCCAATCTGAATGACTGGAGTTGCTGTGCTGTGCTGTGTTCATAAGTTAGTTTAAGTGTATAGTTTCACCACAAAGGAGTTAATATGTCCCAAGGCTATCACACGAATGCAAAAAACCAATATGCATTAAAGAGAGATTATACAACAATCTAACCTTACAAACATTGAATTGGCAGAGTGCTTTGAAACCAATGAGAAGACGATTTCCAAATGGAAAAACAGAGACCATTTAACCGATAAAAGTTCGCGTCCACAGACTATTCAACACTCTTTAACTGACGTGTAAACCAAGGAAATCAAGGGGGCAGCCAGCTTGATATTATATAGAGCCAAATATTACAGGGATTTTAGTACCTGCACGCGATGTAAAGGCTCTCGCAGAATCAATAGAGCGTTTGATTGGTGATACTGGTTTACGTCAAAAAATGGGGCGAGCTGGACGCGCTTTGGCTGAGCGTGAATTAGAGTCGGTTAAGCATGATTAAGTGCTCAAGGGTGGCAGCAAGCTTAATTCAGCTAAAGAATCGCAAGATGTTTATTTTAATGTGCTGTTCTTCATCGCGCTGTAATTTGTGCTATCGTATTCATTTGATTGTTGATTAACAAAAAAGAGGTAAAAATTATGTTGTCGATAAATGCAAATGATTTGAAGCGTAACGGTATTGCAGGTATCGAAAGAGTAATGGCGAATAGCTCAGAAATAGTGTTACGGTTAATGTAAGGGGTAAAGCAAGGAATTTTAACAATACCGTGAATATCAACTTGAACAGGCCATAAATGAAGCAGAACGTTGGGTTGACCTACCTTGCCAGAGCGGGTCTTTCACCCGCTGGAATTATCAATCTTGCTCGGCCACACACCCCTTGATTTTATTAAGAGTCATCTGTAGATTTTGCCAGTTCAATTAAGTGTTGAAGTGACTCGGTATATTGCACCTTATTATCTGACCTTACGGTAGCATGTGCTACTTTTCGCCCTTTTCTTGCTGATTTTGCATATAAATGATGATGCGCATGAGGAATATCTAAAATACTTTTAGTCTCAGGTAAACCACCAATAAAATTAACCATCGCCGTATACCCTCTAGCCTGAGTTGAACCTAGTGGTAAATCTAAAATAGCGCGCAAATGATTTTCAAATTGACTGGTTTCAGCACCTTCTATTGTCCAGTGCCCTGAATTATGTACTCTTGGTGCAAATTCATTCGCTATAAAGGTACCATTTACATCAAATAGTTCAAGTGCAATAACACCAACATAGTCCAATGCCTCTAATAATTTAACCACATATTCTTCAGCTTGTTTTTGTAAAGGGTCGTCAATACAACATTCAGCCACTCGCAAAATTCCTTTTTCATGGATATTTTCAGACAAAGGGTAAAAAACGACTTCACCATTGGGTCTACGTGTAGCAATAATAGAAACTTCTCGTTGAAAATTAACAAAAGCTTCAACGACACAATCTACTTTTTCAACGGATTCCCAAGCCTCTGCTAATTGCTCAACAGATTTTAAAACAACTTGACCTTTCCCGTCATACCCCATTCTTCTGCTTTTCAAAATAGCGGGGTAATGAATATATTCCATGGCTTGCTGAAGGTCTTCTAAACTACTTACTGCCGCATAATGAGCTGTAGGAATATCTAATTGATGAAAAAATTCTTTCTCATGCAAGCGATCTTGAGAAACAGCCAACGCATTTGGAGCAGGATATACTTGTGTATGTTCTGCCAAAAATGCAGCGACCTCGGCAGGCACATTTTCAAATTCATAAGTGACTACATCAACTTTCTCTGCAAGCTCTGCTAATAAAGTCTGATCATTGTAGTCCCCGTGTAAATGTTCTGCCAAACTGACTGCACCAGCATCATCACTGGGGTCTAAAACAATAAATTCCACATCAAGTGGATAACCAGCCAAAGCAATCATCCGCGCTAATTGTCCACCACCTAAGATACCGACTTTCATTAGCTTACCTCTCTGGGGTCTGGATTTTCATTAACCTTATCCGTTTGATTTTGTCGATAATTTGTCAGTGCATTACGGTATTCAGGGTGCTTATTACTGACAATGGCTGCGGCCAACAATGCTGCATTAATGGCTCCTGCGCGCCCAATAGCTAATGTTCCTACTGGAATGCCTGCTGGCATTTGTACAATTGATAGTAAAGAATCCATTCCATTTAATGCTTTTGACTGCACTGGAACACCTAAAACAGGAACGGCTGTTTTAGCAGCAACCATGCCAGGTAAATGAGCGGCCCCACCTGCACCAGCAATAATAACTTCAAGCCCTTTGGCTTCTGCTGTTTCTGCATAATTAAATAGTTTATCAGGGGTTCTATGTGCAGAAACCACTTCTACTTCATGTGGAATATTAAGTTGTTTTAATGTTTCTGCAGCATGTTCCATGGTATTTTCCCAATCAGATGTTGAGCCCATGATAATGCCAATTAATGCGCTCATGCATAATCTCCTGTCACAGCCATGTCAAATATAACCTGTATTATTGATTCAATCGGTAATTATCTCACAAACCAGAGTAAACGCTATAATCGATTAAAAACAAACTGCTGGCCCGTCATTAAGCCAGCTTTTTTTACTTTTCCAGCCTTTATTTCTAACATATATTTAGCACTCTTTTTTGAAGTATAAACTTCACAAACTGGCTGTTTACAAGGCTTTATATTCTGCAAAATTGAAACAATCTTACCTTG
>JAJRUF010000209.1 GCA_024277935.1 Gammaproteobacteria bacterium | reverse complement strand
TCCAATCGCTTTAGCAATCTCACCCAGAGATTTATTACGAATCGTTTTACCCGTTTGTTTAAAGGCATTTTTCAAATCATCACGTTGATATAACTCACGAGATAATTGGCTATGGCAGTTAGTACACCACAGACCTTTACCGCCTTGTCCATTACCAACTTTAGAGACATTGGTTTGCATCCATTTGCCAATCGCATTTAAATGCTCAGGTGTTCCCACTCCATCAATATCTTTATTGGGGTTTGAATGTACATCACGTCCGGCAAAACAGCCACCTTTTGTATCACGGTTATCTGAATTTACATAAAAATTCTTGCCACTAGGGGTAATAGGATAACCTTCCATTCCACCATCTTGTCTATGTGCGGGATGACACCCTGCACAAGTCCCTGTACGCCCTTCAGCATCGGGTAGCGGACGAATAGTTTGATGTACTCTATGTAAAGCTTCTGATAAAGGCATAATGGGGGAATCCCAATCTTCACGCTTTTTACTTCCACTCATAATCTGTGCAATACCTTTAGATTGCAAGACACCAATCACATTATCTGCATGACATTGCTGACAAAGCACAGGGTCACTACCCAAACGATTTTGAGTTGCCCGAGTGCTTGGGTCATATTTAGCAAGAAACTGTGTTCCGTGCCGCGCATCATGAATCTGCAGGATAGAGATTGATGTTGCTTTTAGGTCTGCCATATATGGCGTAGCTCCCAGACCTTTCCAAAAAGCTTTCTCTTGTTTATAAAGAGTAAAGGTATCGCCATTGGCATTTGAGTTAGCATGGCAGTTTGAGCAGTTTGGAACATCTATAGGATTAGTCCCAATAAATTTAACCGGCTTCCCCGAATGACTGTCAATAATAGGTTTGTTAGTTTTAGCATCCACTAAACCAACCCACGCTTCTTGATAAGGACGAATATCACTTTCCACAATTTCTAGTGGACTTTTCTTCATTAACTCGTCATAAAATGGTGTTAAAGGTAAACCTAAAGCATCCCAAATTCCAGGGTTAGTAAGAACGATAGGCACATTATCCAAAACAGGTGATTTAGTATAAACCACTGTTCCAGTATCACCCGTATAATGCAAATGCCCGTTCTTAAGTGGCATTCCTGAAGGGCCAGCATCTCGTGGAATAGGAATTTCGATACCAATCCGCTTTTTCTCGCTATCTTTACTTGTGTTCTTTGGATTACTCCCTTTTAAGTCTTTATAGATATAAAGGTGAGTAAAATATGCATTCCCTACATTTTCATTTTTCGAATACTTACCATCTTTATTGACATCATAAGGAATATTCCAGTAAGCCAGCTTGGTTCCTTCAGAAAAACTGTTATCAACATGACCATACTCTAGTTTCATCCTCTTTTTACCATCAACCAAAACTGTTGGATCTTTGGGATCAGCTTTCAATAGTTGCGGAAATTTGTATGGACCATCTGCTGTTTTTACCACTTGGCTCTGAATAGAGTTATAAGGCGGTAAAATACAACAATAAGAAAAGTCAAAACCAGTACAGTGCATCCCCAGTTCATAATTAATGGTGATATTGTAATCATTGATAGGTTTCTGCTTATCACCCATAAATTTTTTACTAATTGGGCTATTTCTCACCAGATCATCTGCTTTTTCTGATGCAGAAAAAGGCACATATTTAGCAAATACAGGGCTGATAAATAAACTGCTCAGCAATACAGGTATGACAATTCTTTTCATGATACTACTTCCTCATTTGATAGTAATATTGTGCCAATTGTTTAATATCTTCTTTGCTTAATTGTTCAGAAATTAAACGCATTCGACTATAAACATCATTATGCCGAGTCCCTGTTTTATATTCAGTTAGGGTATTAACAAAATACTCGACTTGTTGCCCCGCTAAAGCTGGAATGTCCTGCCTTTCACCTTGTCCATTACCACCGTGACAAGTAAAGCAAGGCGGAATAATTTTTTTACCATTACCTTTAGCCACTAAAACTTCAGCTTTTTCTAGCTTTTGTTTTTTGCCTTTGTTTTTTGCTTCAGGTAACGATTGAAACCAGACAGCTAAATCAGCTGAATCTTGTTCACTTAAACCAGTAGCAACAGAGTTCATTAATGCATTGGTTCTTTTTCCATCTGCATAATCGCGAATTTGCTTATAAGTATACGTTGCTAACTGTCCTGCTAAAGAGGGAAAAGCATCCATCTGGCTAATACCTTTTTCGCCATGACAACCGGCACAAGGTTCAGCAAGTTGCTTACCTTTTTTTAAATTCCCATCTTGCACAAAATTTAAAGCATCGGGTGTCCAGGCAATATTAGTTGATGGTTCTGCAATAACTAAAGCAGGCGTAAATAATAAAAATAGAGCCAGTGTGCGTTTCATATTTAATATCCCCATGCGCTTGAATCATAAGTATCTAAAAAGAAGAATTGTAGTATGGGAATGCCAAAGCTAATTAACATAAGCACAGCAATGACTTTATTCCATAGTTTTATATCATTTAGATATTCGGGCAAATCTTTTACTGTATGGTAAGTTTCTGCATATTCAACCTGCGCTTCAAAGACTCCAGTTGTCGTAGAAAACTGTGTTTTAAACAGTAAATAAACAAATAGGCAAGCAGATCCTAATAAAATTAATCCACCTAAAATCATCAACAACTCATAAGGCTCCCAGGATAAAGTCATTAGGTTATTGTAGACCACACTTGAAATTCTACGTGGCTGACCTAATAACCCTAGCACATGCCATGGCGTTGTCAGTACACTCATCCCAATAAACCAGGTCCAAAGTTGAACTAAAGCCAGGTTATTTGAGTAAATAGGTTTACGGGTCAAAATTGGCCACAAATAATAAGCAAT
>JAJRUF010000208.1 GCA_024277935.1 Gammaproteobacteria bacterium | reverse complement strand
TATCTAAAAAGAAGAACTGTAGTATTGGAACACCAAAACTAATTAACATCAGCACAGCAATCACTTTATTCCACAGTTTTATATCATTTAGATATTCCGGCAAATCTTTTACTGCATGGTAAGTTTCTGCATATTCAACCTGTGCTTCAAAGACTTCAGTTGTCGTAGAAAACTGTGTTTTAAACAGTAAATAAACAAATAGGCAAGCAGATCCTAATAAGATTAACCCCCCTAAAATCATTAACAACTCATAAGGCTCCCAAGATAAAGTTATTAGGTTGTTGTAGACCACGCTTGATATTATGCGTGGTTGACCCAATAACCCTAGCACATGCCATGGCGTTGTCAGTACACTCATCCCAATAAACCAGGTCCAAAGTTGAACTAAAGCCAGGTTATTTGAGTAAATAGGTTTACGGGTCAAAATTGGCCACAAATAATAAGCAATGGCAAAATACATAATAACCGTTGTACCGGCAAAGATCAGGTGAAAATGTCCAGGTACCCAGGCAGTATTATGAATCATCGCATTCATTGCATAACTGGCATTAACCAAGCCACCCCAGCCACCAAAAATCAGCATAAGCAAAGACAAAATAACGGCAAGCACCATGGTATTAGTCCAGGGTAAACTGCCAATCCAGCCAAATAAACCTTTACCACCTCGTAAACGTCCTGCAACTTCTAAAGATGCAATCACGGTAAACCCTGTCATAAATGTTGGAATTGAAACAATAAATGTACCTACTCCATGTAACAATTTCCAACCACTCGCTTGCTCAGGATCCATATATAGATGGTGAAAACCAATAGGCAAACTAAAGACCACTAAAACAATAAATGCGGCTCTTGCTAGCTCATCACTGAATACATATGAGCCCGCCTGCTTAGGAACTAAAGTATAAAAAGCAATATAAGCAGGGATTAACCAGAAATATACAATAGGATGTAAAGTCCAAGCAAACAGTGTACGTGCTAGACCTACATCAATAGTATCCGTCCAGCCAAAAGCCCAAGGAAGAATTAAGAACAGTGATTCTAAGGCCACCCCAGCACTGGTCCATAACCACAATAATGCATTCATGGTTGTTGCAAACATGGCTAATGGAACAGGCTCACCCGGGTTATCTTTTTTCCATTGTAGAAACATCACAATCATGATGCCACACCAAACCCAGGACCCTACAATCAATAAAGTTGCACCGACATAAAATAATGTATGCGCTTGATTAGGTGGGTAAAAGGTGTACAAGACTGATGCTAGCCCCAATAATAATGGAATAGCGGCTAATACAACACCTAGCAAAGCGACCCAAAACCCTGCCCATGCCAAATTTTTATTCCAAATGGGCACTTTTAAAGAGGTGCTCGCCGTATAATAACCAAACCCCATAATAAAAAAGGTGGTTAACACATAGGCCATTAGAACCCCATGGGTACTAACAGAAGCAAAATAAACTGTTGGGGAGTCTAACGCTGAAAATAAACCGCTACGCTCTAAAACCTGGTACTCACCCATAAAACAAGCCAATATAAAAGCAATAAACGCCACCCACATATGACTTAAAGCGAGTTTTCTTTCTGTAATATCGTTCATTTCTTATCCCCTCCCTTAGTAATAACCTGTGGTGCTTGCCATTGACCTTTTTCTACCACATCAATTTTGCTCCACATATGATCATGCCCTAAACCACAATATTCATTACATAAAACAGGGTAATCTCCTGGTTTAGGAAAAGAAGTTTCTATTTCAGCGACAAAACCAGGGACAATCATAGTACTCATATTGGTCATAGGAATATGTACACCGTGCAACACATCCATACTGACCCAGCGAAAGGTAAGTTTGGTTTCAGCGGGTACGGTAATTTTCTTAGGAAAAAATGAATAGCGACCAGCAACCATTCTTATTATAATCTCTCCATTTTCATCAACTTGAACGCCTAGGTTATCTTCTGCGAATTCTTTGCTTAAATGTAGTTTTGCAGAATCAATAGTTTCTACATTACTAGGTGCATTAACGCCATGAAAGAGTGCCTCCATCATAATAATGACAATAAAAAAGGCACAAATAGCTAAAACTATTTGTGCCCATTTTTTCTCCAACGGATCAATATGCATATCGCCTCCCTAATTAATTATGCCACGAGGTAAAAATACCCCGTAATAGAGAAACAGCCAGCCTATAACCATGCTAATACCTACCGTAAGCATCAACACCCAGGTACCGATAGGTGAACTTTCGAGTATTTCTTTGCGTTCTTCTTCGCTAATCTCTGCCATTTTCCTTCCTGATTTTTTGTGATTTTAGAGTATTACTATTCACTAATGTATCAACCCTTTTACTATGCTGTCAATTTTTTGGAAATTTATTTTGAACTTTTTGCTCCCCCCACTTCAAATTGAACCGAGACGTTTTTGATATTGAGTTTCACTTATATTATGACTCTTTTTTAGCAAGAGATGCATCTCACGCTTATGGATACGAAATTTTAGCCAATTAATTTTTATCAATAGCAAACCCGTTTATTGGCAAAAATCAACACATGGAAAACTGTAGCAGTGAGTAAGTGTTTAAAACTATTCTGACAATTTTAATTTAATAAATTAAGTTTTCATCAGTTTTATAGAGTGGGCTTTAGTCCGCTCTACAACTTATAGTTTGTGGTTTGTTAATAAGCACCCAAATATTAGAAAAATATAGTTACTTAATATGGGCTTTATATTAAAAAAGGAGGGGGCTGCTAACTACTGCTTCTTACCAAATAAAAAAAGACTCTTTGGCTTTGCGCTATTCTGCACACAAAAATAGGCTGCTTTATCAAAACTCATACTCAATGTACGAGTTATTTTATGCTCAAATAAAAACTTATCCATTTCACGTTCTGGTAAATGAGCACTTATTCTTTTTGCTATACATTCACAAGGCTTAGCGAACCTTAATCTATCATTATCTTTATTGATAGAATTTCTAACTTCTTTTTCAACACACTGCTTTGCAAACCTCTGCTCGAACTGTTCTCTCTTCGAATCAGCCGTTTGCAAAAGCGTGGTATTTGAGCAACTCACTAATAATATGCCTAAACATAAACTGCGTAATAAAGCTGCCATCAACATAAACGACGATATTATAACTTTACTGAAATCTAGTAATTTTAGGTTCCGCTACTTTCTGAGATTCTTGCACACATTCATAAGCTGCGGCATCGTAACGTATCTGAAAAGCACGCACATTATTACCTTCCTTTAAATATTCATCCGCCTCTTGGTCTGTTAGTTTATTATCCATATAGTCCGCAATACAATTACAGGTTTTTTCAATGTAATTTATATCAGCTTTTTTATTGCCTGCATTAGCAACTTCTCTCGCAATACACTCTTTGGTAAATTCTTTTTTAAATTTACCTTTTTCAACCCAGCTAGCTTTATCTATGGGCTGTGACATTTCCTTATAATTTTGTTTATCACCCAATATATTAGTGGTCATATTTTTATTATTTCCCACAATAGTTTTATCTATATTAGCTTTCTTGGTCACAACCATTTTATTGCTACTGGTTTCTTTACTGTTATTCGTTTTATCATCAGAGCACCCTGATAGAAAAATAACAGCAACTAAAGGCAGAACAGATAAAAAAAGATTTGATTTACGGGGGAAATTACTCATATTAATAAACCTTATATAAAATTGAATTATTTGCTGGCATTATAACTCTTTTATCTTAAAAATCTTCTACTTGAAAAACATTCCATCAATAAAAGCACATTTTTTATAGCCCCCTATTAAAAACAACTCGCATAATCTAAGGCAAGCTCTTGGCATTGAAAAAATATTCGGGGGTAATCCATCCTTATTTCTAGTTTCAAAGCAAATTCAAAAAAAACAGCGAGCGTCATAAACCTTGCCACAATAGCCCAATAACGTGAACGAGTATTTAATGAATTACGCCAGATACAAATAGTCCAAAAAACAATGGGGATAAACAACATAAAATGAATCTCATCCCAACTGGAGACAGTAAAGCTACCGGCTCTAGCCAAACTATCTGTGGTATATAAAATAATATTAAGCATAATAAAAAAAGGCCAAAAAATCAGCCATAATTTTACTTGTCCGCACCATGAGTCAAATAAATACTGATACAGCGTCAATTCAGATACTCTCCCCCACTTCACGTCTTTATAAAAGGGATTATAAGGTGTTGAAATATACAACAATAGCAAGAAAAACAAGATGCTTATCATATATTCTTGCGCTGACCCAAAGTGCATATAAACTAAAAAAATGGGGATAGAATAAACAAACATAATCATTCACATTAAAACTAACGACTCTCTATATAACACACTCAACAGCCATTAATAAATAGAAAATCTATTTATTAATGCACTATATGCCAACTATACTTGAATATTTACTAATCTATAGCTACCTTTATGAGAACTACCCCAAAGTAAAGCAACCAGAAAAGTGGTATCGATTATGTCAAAAATACTGGCTATTAATTTATATATAACATCATTAATGCCCTTATTTGCTGACGCTACTATTGTTTTTCCTATCAAGCAATACGATATAAAGGTATCTTTTTTCAAGCACCATTAACTGATATATCAACAATCAGCAGTATTAGTCTACTTGCAAATTACTGGGGTGCAGAGTCTTATTATCAGAAATGGAGAATTAAACTTAGAGCTTTTCAAGCAAAAAAATGGATTATGCTGGCAGATAATAGCGAAGCCATACTTTGGCAATGGTATTAGTTTTCAATATGATGCATGCTCTTTACTCAGCCCTTTTATCCAAATGAATAAAGCCGTTTTTGCCATTGACTATAATGCAATATCTGATGGCTTTTGTGCAACTGCAAACCAACTCAATTTTGATGGTATCAAAAAGAACTGGGATCTTGATGCCTGGTTATATTCTTGTCGATAACCCAATACTTTTAAAGACAGACTTATATGAACTTACAAAAACTATTATTAACATTGACCGCTGTTGTTATATTTTCAGGCTGCGCCGTTTATAAAATACAACAAACCGAACCCTTGGATATTTCTGCCCGCTGGGTAGTATTACCGCTACTAAACCATTCGGACACACCAGAAGCAGGTGCCAGAGCCAGTGATATTGTTGCAACCCTATTACGTTCACAAGGTATTCAACAATTAACAAGCTATGTTGCTATAGCAAACAATAACAACAGCCTGCCTGAGCTCAACCAACAAAAATCATTAACTCAAGCTATTAGCAACACCCGTTCTCAAGGCTATCATTTTGGCGTAGGCGGAAGTGTTCAGGAATGGCGTTATAAAAGTGGTTTAGATGGTGAACCTGCTGCCGGAATCACTTTAACAGTCACTGATCTGGAGAGTGGAAAAGTGGTCTGGTCTGCTTCAGGTTCGCGTACTGGCTGGGGACGCGAAAGTGTCAGCGGTGTTGCACATAAGTTAATGGCTAAATTGATTGATGGCTTGAGCTTGACGGAGTAACTGATGTTTCAAAGAGTTCCATTTCGCTTAAGTAAATCAGCGACAAAAACAAGTACAGCCGTTACAGAAACAATTGTTTTAACCATACTGGGAATCATTTTAGGCTTTTGGTTTACTCCTGAGGCTGCTTTTTTTGCTGTACCAGGGTTTAGCTGGTTAATTATTGGACCTTTTTTAAGTGGCTTACGCTATGGCTTTGTTTATTCCTTAAATAGCGCCTTATTTCTGATTGCGTTTATGTGGAGTGTCTCAGAGTACCTTGCACTATGGAGTACCGTTTCATTTTCCAGCACAGCGCTGAGCATACTCTTTATTGCTACCGTTGCAGGTGAGTTTCATAACTATTGGCAACGACAAATTAATAAACTACAAGTTGCATCCGATTATTTAGACCGCCGACTAGCTGAAGTAAGTAAAGCCTTTAATTTAATAAAAATATCTCACGACAGACTGGTGCAGAGAACAGCGTCTCGAAGCACATTAAGAGATAGTATTCTTGCCGTGCGTACTCATATTATGAAAGCCAAATTAACGGACTCAGATATTGTCAGTTTAAGTGGCTTAATTTTAAGGATTTTTGCAGATTATGGCTCAATTCAACAGGCAGGACTATACACGCTAGATGAAGATGGAAAATTCAACAGCTCTGCCATTGCTTTTTTTGGAGGTCATTTTGAGCTCAATGTTGATGATGTTCTGTTAAAAAAAACACTATCAGAGCTGAAAACCACCAGCTTAAAACCAGAACTAGCAACCAAAGAAGAATACAGTCATTTATTACTGTTAGCCATTCCTCTGGTTGATGTGTATGGAGAGCTAAGAGCTTTAATTCTGGTCAATAAAATGCCATTCCGTGCCTTTAGACAGGATAACATTCGTTTAGCCGCGATTTTAGGTGGCCATATTGCTGACCTAATCAGTATGAAAAGTAGCTCAGACTATACCGGAAATATTGATTTACAGTACTTTATGTTACAACTTAAACGCTGTATGAATGATGTTAAAGCCTTTGACCTTCCAGGCTCTATTGTTTGTTTACAAATAGATAATAAAAAACATGGCTCAGGTATTAATGCACTCGTGATTGGCAGGCAAAGAGGCTTAGATAGTGTTTGGGCCTTAAAGAATAAGCAAGGAAAGCATTGTGTCTTCCTGTTACTTCCACTCACGGATTTAGCTGGCATTGAGGGCTATAAAGTTCGCTTACAACTGATGATCCAAGAAAATTATGGCTACAAGAGTTTAGAGGATGCCGGGGTTACGCTTATCCCTCGAGGGTTAGCAGATAGTGAATCCTCTAAAGACTTGATGCTTGAGCTTTTTCATAAAGTCGAAATAGATGAAAAATTATAGAATGAGAATAACAAGCAATCCTAATGAAAATACTCTCTCTATCTGACAATTCAGCAGACACTATTGAAAAGCATAGCTTACTCCTGCTATTAATCGCCTTTATTATCCAGGGTGGAAGTATTTACTTTTTGTTTACCAACTCACTAAACTATGCATTATTACTGCATTTACTAAGTGCCAGTCTATTCCCCTTTGCACTTCGGCAGATTTTACCTGGCAAATTTCGTAAGGACCCTGCTATTTTTAGCTTTCTGTTTTTAATGTGCTACTTAGTGCCTTTTGTATCAGGTTTAGGTTTATTACTTAGCTTGAGTATAGGTATTTATTCTGCAAAACCCATCATTAAACAACTCACCAATACCGTTCATTCCGAACCTTTACCAGAAAATCTATTAGAGTCAGTCCAACTTTCGCAATACAATGAAAGTAGTGCTATCGGCATACTGGAATCATCTACGATTGAAGATCAGCGCATTAAAGCCGTATTAAAAACCAGGCAAATGACAGATCAGGAAGCCATTCCAATTTTAAGAGTCGCACTACTTGACCCCGTTGATGAAGTCAGACTTTTAGCCTATTCAATGCTTGATAAAAAAGAAAAAAATATTGACCATTTAATTCATCAGGAAGCAAAAAAAATAGCAGAAAACCCCACAGAAAAACAAATTTTAGTGCATTTAAGCTTGGCTGAATCTTATTGGGAATTATCTTATTTAGGTCTAGTCACAGGCCAAGCCAAGCAACATATTCTACAAGATGCCTATGAGCAGATTCAACGGGTGTTAAAAAGCGATCAGGCTTCCGCAGAATCTTATTTTTTACAGGCACGCATTGCCTTAGCCCTCAATCTCTATGATGTTGCCGAGAAATCACTCTCTATGGCGTTAAAGTTAGGTATAAATGCTGTAAGAGTTGCTCCTTATCAAGCAGAGCTCGCCTTTGTTACCCGTAAATTTGATGAAATTGAACAATACATTAACATTGTGGATGACACGGCAAAAAACAACGATTTAATTTCAGGGATGGTAAAACAATGGGGTTAAAAAACAACGATTTTCAACAAGCTGATATAGGTCTTATTCTAGAAGGCACATACCCTTATGTCAGAGGCGGCGTTTCTAGCTGGGTTCACCAAATAATCAAAGGTTTACCAGAATTGACATTTTCAATCATTTTTATCGGTGATAAAGCAGACAGTTACCCAAAAATGCAATATGAACTACCTGACAATGTACTTGAATTAAAATGCATTTATATTATTTCTGACAAAGAAATAGAAAAACCTAAAGCACGTAAAGGCAATAAAAAAGCCTTTGCCAAAGTAAAACAAATGCATCAATACTTTCGTCAACATAACACTAACCATAGCAGTGACACAATCGGTGAAGTATTACGCCATATTCGCCAGTTAAAAGACTTGGATTACGGGGATTTTCTGTATAGCGAACAAGCCTGGTCTTTTATTACCGAACGATATGAAAAGGCCTCACCTAAATCCTCATTTCTGGATTATTTTTGGACGATTAGAGCCATGCACGGCCCTATCTTTGCACTGATTGACGGTTTAGATAATGCGGTTGATGCCAAAGTTTACCATACAGTTTCTACCGGGTATGCGGGTTTATTTGGCGTTATGCTACATTATCTGCATGATAAAAAACTAATTCTTACTGAACACGGCATCTATACCAAAGAAAGAAAAATAGATCTCTCTCAAGTAGACTGGATAGAAGATGCCGAAGAAGTCTTCGGTAATAGTAGTAACAGTGAATTTAGCTATCTCAGGCACCTTTGGATCCGTTTTTTTGAATCAATAGGTCGTACAGTTTATGACGTAGCAGACCCTATTATTGCCATCTCTGAAGGCAATAAACAACGACAAATTGCAGATGGTGCAGCGACTAAAAAAGCCAGAGTTATTGCTAATGCTATTAACTTAACGCTACTTCAACAACAGAGAAGCAAAAGACCCGATACCCCCCCTTTAATCATTGGTTTTATTGGTCGAGTTGTACCTATTAAAGATGTAAAAACGTTTATCAGAGCCATGCGTAATGTCTGTACCGAACTACCAAAAGTAGAGGCCTGGATTATTGGGGGCGAAGAAGAGGATCCAGAATATGCTCAAAGCTGTAGAGAGATGATAAACAGCCTGCATTTAACCGATCAAATAATTTACAAAGGCTTTTGCAATGTAGCAGAGATACTACCTCAACTGGGTTGCGTCGTTTTATCATCCATTAGTGAAGGCGTTCCCTTAGTTATTTTAGAAGCCTTTGCCTGTGGTATACCTGTTATTTCCACCGATGTTGGAGCCTGCCGAGAACTGATTGAAGGCGGCACAGACGAAGATCAGGCATTGGGGAAAGCAGGAGCCGTGGTTTCCATTGCCGACTCAGAACAACTAGGCGTAGAAATTATTAAATTACTCAATGATCAAGCCCTATGGAGCGCACAATCTTTTACCGCCGAACAACGGACAGACAAGTATTTTGACGAACAGACACTGTTCGCCAGCTATAAAGATATTTACCACACCGCACTGGAAAACTAATGGCAGGGATAGGGTTCGAATTACGCAAATTATTACGCAAAGATAGTTTTCTGGGCTTAATTCAGGCCTATGGCTATGCGGGGATTATTAGTTCAGGGCCTTGGGTATTATCTATTTTAGGTGTAATGGCTGTGGGTATTTTAAGCACGGGGTTAAATACCCAAGCCGATATAGTCATTTCGTTTTTAATCTCCATTACTTATTTAATGGCTTGCTCAATTATTACGGGTAGTTGGCTACAACTTATGCTGACACGCTATATTTCCGACCTAATTTTTGCTAAAAAAACAGCTGAAATATTACCTAATTTATTAGGAGCCTTAGTGGTAACAAGCTTAACAAGTCTTCTTGTTGGGCTATTATTTTGGCCTCTTTTTCTGGAAGAATCACTCGCCTATCGCTTGCTAATGCTAAGTAGCCTAATCGTATTAAGTAATATCTGGATTCTGGTTGTTATGCTTTCAGGACTGCGTTCCTATCATAAAGTACTCGCTACCTTTTTTATTGGCTACGGCCTCACCATCCTGTTTGCCTTATTACTAAGACCCTATGGTTTAGTTGGCTTATTAGGAGGGTTTTTACTGGGCCAATCCATTATGATGTATATCATGCTTGGTTTAATGGTACATGAATACGAAGCCAAACAACTTATTTTATTTGACTTTTTACATAGAAAAAAAGTTTTTTATAGTTTAGCCGCTATCTCCATTATTTATAACCTTGGTATATGGACGGATAAGTTTGTTTTCTGGTTTAACCCTATTACTTCTGAAACCATTATTGGCCCACTGCGTAGTTCAATTATTTATGACCCTCCCATTTTCCTGGCTTATTTATCCATTGTGCCTGGCATGGCCGTGTTCTTATTACGAATGGAAGCTGATTTTGTAGACAAATATAATAAGTTCTATGATGCTGTTCGTGATGGAGGGTCGTTATCCTCTATTCGCCAATTAAAAAAGTCCATGATTAAAACCATTCGTATGAGTTTTTTAGAGATCTTCAAAATTCAGGCGATCACGGTGATGATATTAATTTATGCTGCCAACGATGTGCTAACAGCTTTTAATATCTCAACTAATTACAGCATGTTATTTAGTATTAATGTTGCTGCTGTGGGGGTCCAAGTGGTATTACTTGGCGTGTTCAATGTGCTATTTTACCTTGATAAACGTTATACCATTTTAGCTTTATGTATTTTCTTTGCCTTAAGCAACCTGTCTTTATCACATCTATCCCAACACCTAGGCCCCAGTTATTACGGCTATGGTTTTGCCAGTGCCGTATTTCTGACCACCTTCATAGGGTTTATTGCATTAAATCGTAAACTCATACGCCTTGAATACGAAACTTTTATGCTCCAAAGGTAAACAATCATGTCTCGCTTACGCTCCATAAGCTATTTATTAATGGTGATACTATTTTCACCTTTGGCAAATAGTATAGAATCGCCTTCGACTGCTTTTTATTATGCAAAAAATCCACCGCTGGATTTATTGGCTGCTTATGATCGTGTGGTATTAGAGCCTGACAACGCTAACCCTAAACAAATTCAATATCTACAACAACAAGGCGTTACAGTTTACGCCTATTTGAGTATTGGTGAAGTAGCCGAATACCGAAACTGGTTTACAGAAATAAAAAACCAATGGAAGCGAAGTAATAACGCTGACTGGAATAGTACTGTTATGGATATGACCGCAACAGGCTGGCATGATTATTTACTTAACAAGCGTATGCAGCAATTATGGCAACAAGGCTATCGTGGCTTTTTTCTGGACACCATGGACAGTTACCAGCTATTTGTCACAACCGCTGAGGATAGAATCAAACAGCAGCAAGGTATGATCACATTGCTTAAAGCAATGAAACAAAAATATCCCGACAGTAGCTTATTATTTAATCGCGGCTTTGAGATTTTAGAACAAACCGCAAAACTAGCGGATGGGCTTATTGCTGAATCGCTATTTGCTGGCTGGGATCCTGCAAAATCAGAATATAAAGAGGTTCCAGCTAATGATAGAGCATGGTTATTAGCTAAACTAAAACAGGCCCGCGATACCTATAACCTTCCCGTTACCGTGCTTGACTATTTGCCCCCCACGCAACGAGATCAAGCTAAAGAAGTGGCCAAAAAAATCAGCGCAGCAGGCTTTACACCTTGGGTAAGCACGTCCCAACTAGATTACATGGGCGTTAGCCATAAAAATTTAATCCCTAGAAAAGTACTGTTTTTATATGACTCGCGAGAAATAATACTATCTGATCACCCTATTCATCGTTTATTGGCCATGCCCCTAGAATATCAAGGTT
This sequence comes from Gammaproteobacteria bacterium, assembly GCA_024277935.1. GTDB lineage: Bacteria > Pseudomonadota > Gammaproteobacteria > Methylococcales > Methylomonadaceae > QPIN01. The sequence goes on along the minus strand of JAJRUF010000208.1, from coordinate 11,517 downwards.
ATGTACCGATCTATTGGGATATAGCTCAGGGGCTTCCTCAATATATCTTAAAAGGGCGCATTGCAGGTATTGTTCTCTGGCTAGTAAGTAACAATATTACTAGGGATTCAGCTTTATCAAACTGGGTTTATAATAAAACTCTACAGCAGCTACCTATCGCCTTTATGGGAAGCTATGTTCTGGGTACAAACCAACAATTAAACAAGCAACTAGGTATTAGCTTTCACCCTGCAAAATTAGAACCCCCATTAAAACTCAAAGTTTCCTCAAAACACATTGGTTTTGAAATTTCCCCAGTACTGCGTACCGTATATTTACCCATGATTAAAAATGATGCTGCACCTCAATGGTTATCAATTACTGGTCAAAAAGGTAAACAAATAAATCCAGTCTTTATACGTTCATGGGGGGGGGTTGCTCTTAGCCCTTATATTCTGCAAGAAGTACCTGCTATGGGGGGAAATGATATTACTTATAACCGCTGGATTATCAATCCTTTTGAATTTTTAACGGCAGCTTTAAAGTTAAAACCCATTCCTGTGCCTGATGCAACCACCGAAAATGGAAATAGAATCTTGACCATTCATATAGATGGTGATGGTTTTTATAATAAAACCCAACTTGGACAGAATCGCTATTCACCTGAATTAATACGTGATGAATTTATCAAACCGTTATCACTTCCTCATACCGTTTCAATTATTGAAGGTGAAATCGGCCCCACTGGCTTGAAACCTGAATTAAATAAGCAAATGGAAAAGATAGCTAAAGATATTTTTAAGTTATCCAATGTTGAAATTGCCAGCCACTCTTATAGCCACCCTTTTGACTGGTTTAAAGCGGCTGAGAGCAAGCCCAACAATACCGTAGACCTTAACGCGGACATTACTCTCTTTAAAACGATAAAAGGTCGCTATTACCTACCTATTCCGGGATATAGCTATAATGCTGAACGTGAAATTAAAGGTTCCATCAATTATATTGATCAATTTTTAGCCCCTCTCGGCAAAAAAACCAAAGTATTTTTATGGACAGGCGACTGTTTACCTAATCAAGAAGCTTTAGCCTGGACAAAGCAAGCTCAGGTCGCTAGTTTAAATGGCGGCGACACTATTATTCGCAAAGGTTTAAATTCAATCAGCAATATTGCACCTAGCGGTATTGTTAGAGGCCCTTATTTTCAACCTTATGCCCCGATACAAAATGAGAATGTTTACACTAATGATTGGACAGGGCCTTTTTATGGTTATCAACGCGTGATAGAAACGTTTCAGTTAACCAATTCACCTAAACGCTTTAAGCCAATCAGTATTTACTATCATTTTTATTCTGGTGATAGGCAAGCCTCTGTTCGTGCTTTACATAGAGTCTATGACTGGGCGACAAAGCAAGAAATATTACCCTTATGGATAAGTGAATATACCCCAAGACTCAAAGCATTTCGCCATGCTGTTTATGAACAGCTAGATGATGGCTGGCGCATATATGGAACTAAAAACATACGTACATTACGCCTACCTGCAATAGGAAATCACATAAATATAAGCGACTCACAAGGTATCGCTGGCTACAGACAATTGGCACAAGGCCAATATATTTCTCTTAATGGTGATAATACCATTAGCTTACGCTTCAACAACAAAGCAAAACCCTCACCCTATCTAGTCAAGTCAAATGCTCAAATACAATATTGGTATAAAGACAACCATAAAATAAACTTTAGATTAACGGGGCATCAGGCCATTTCATTAACCTTAGCTAATTTATCTTCTCGCTGTGTGTTAAAAAATAAACAGGGTAAACAAATATCAGCTATTAAACATCGAGGAAATACCACTGCATTTATATTTAAACAGCATGATACTGGCGCATTGCAGGTGAATTGTGGACGATAACGAAGAATCACTATTTTCTGGCTGGTCTATCCTGTTATTTGTATTCATCATTTCAGCTATCTTGATTGCTCTGTTTCCAGGAAAAAAACTATTAGAAAGTTTTAATAAAAAGCCAATAGATCAGACATCAATTGAATATTTAAAAGTTTCAATCGATCGATCACCAGAAGATAAGCAATTAAGATTACGCCTAGCCAATGCCCAAGTTAGCATAGGCCGATTAGATGATGCCATAGAAACTCTGGAAACATTACTGGATAGTAAGCAACTCGATCCTCAAGCTCAGTTTTTAATCATTAAAATACAATTTCGGCAATATTTTGAAACCACCCAAGAAACGGCCAAGAGAAATATAAAGACTGACTTACTCAAGAAAATAAGCCTTTTATATCCCACTATAAACAATATTACTCAACTAGACTTATTAGCTCAATGGAGTCAACAACTGGCCACACCGCTTTTGGCAGCAGAAATATATGCCCATATTATTCAAATTTTAGAGCATAAAGACAACAAACAAGTAAAAGGAAGTTTTTGGCAGTTGATAGGTATCAATTCAGCTTATGCAAAAGAAAGTAATAAAGACCTAGAGTATTATGTACAAAAACAGTTACAGACTTTACTTGCTGCTAATCAGCTTGAGCAAGCCTTAAAAAAGTCTCAACATTATGTGCCTAAATTCCAACATTCAAAAGCTATTTTAGATTTAGCCATTAAAATTGCAGGCTATGCTAACAAGCCTTTATTAAGTAGAGACTGGGGGCGGCTCTCTTTAACTCAGTTTGGCTGGAATGAATCCACATTACAACAACAAATCAACCGTGAGTTAGCAACCAACCAACCACAAAATAGCTTAATATGGTCAAAATCTGCATTAAAAAACCATGCTAATTCCATAACTTTACTTAACTATACAGCCGAGCTAGCGAGTAACCTTGGGGATAAGCAACTGGCTAAAACCCTTAGATTACAATTATTAGCTAAATCACCTGACGACCCGGTATTAATCAAGCAATTAATCCAAACCGAATTATCCTTAAGCAATTTACCCAGTGCACTTCAATACGCGCAACAACTCGTTTCACTTAATCCAAACAGCATTACAGCACATAAACAACTCGCCGATATTGCACTATGGTCTGGCAACTCTGCCTTATCCGTTAAACAAAAAATATGGTTATATCAACAAACGCAAGATGAATCCTTTTCAGCGAGTGCAATCAGAATCGGCAAAGCCTTATTTCAATTTGATAAAGTATCAGGGCTCTATGCAAATATTAGCCATATACGTCCATTAAGTGATGATGAGCTTACTGATTATTATCAAGTGCTACAGGCAACTGGCTTTCAAGATGCTGGCACAAAGGCACTTAAAGATTATATTAAAAGCTACCCTCAACAGAAACAAGCGCAACTCTATTTAGCAAAAACGCAATCATTAACGGGGCATTTCAAACAAGCAACTAAAACACTATCCACCATTGAAGATAAGTTTGGTAAAAGTACAACACTATCATTGCTACAAGCTCAAACGTTATTAAAGGCAGGGGATTTTAATTCCGCATGGCAGCATTTGTCTCAAGCCGCTAAAACCAGCCCATCAATGAATATTGAATTCTGGCAATTATATTCTAAAATGGCTGGATTTTTGGGCCATGAATCAGCAGAACAACACAGTTACTATCAGTTATTAAGCAGTGATAATATTGATCAACTTTCAATGAGTCGACTGATCCAGTTAAGCAGTAAAAATCAGGATAAGCAGCAGCTTGAATTATTACTTATCGCCTGGGATAAATTTAAACAACCCAGCTATTTACTCGATGCTATTGATTTAACACTCAAGTTAAAACAAACTCAACAGACGATTAAATTAGTCGCTGTTGCTGATCATGAAAGTAAGCTGTTTAAAACGAGTATTCGTTACTGGACCGTTAAAGCCAGTATTGCCAGTAAAGAAAAAAAACTAATTCAAGCCAAACATTATTTATTACAGGCTTTAGCACTAGATCCTCAATCAGCTAATACACGCATTAGCCTACTCTGGCATATGATTGACCATGGCTCCGATATTGAATTACGAATCCTGCTAGATAATAGTTATTATTTAGCAGCTCATAATGCTGACTTGTGGGAAGTCTTTGCCGCAGCGTACCGCAGATTAGGTGAACCTATTTATGCTATTCCTTGGTATGTCCGATCTGTACAGCAAAAACCAAATGATTACCTATTGTTACTCAATTATGCTGAAGCACTAGTGGAAGCAGGGAAAAGTGCAAAAGCAAAAACCATTCGCCGTTATATCGTCACTAAAATTCGCCCTGAACTGGTTGCCAATTTAGCAGAAACTAAAACAGAAATTGCCGAGTTTAAACGGCGCTATGGTATCGTTCTTCAGGATGAATTTGGCATAGATATTAGCGAAAAATGGTTTACCTATGCACAAACAAAAAATAATCATTTAAAACAAGCCATTTTTGATGAATATAGAATAACCTGGCTACTAGCAAAAGGACGCATGATTCCTGCTCGCCGATATGTATTAAAAGAATTACAGCAGCGAGTCGATTTAGCCGCTTGGCAACAAATGGCCATTGCGGTATACGATAATGACCTTGAAACCATTGAAAATATCTTAAAATCACCTGCTAAATTATTACCTACCGATCGTGTTGTAGGTCTTAGAGCCATTGGAAAAGAACAATCCGCTTTAATCTCAGCAAGAAACTACCTGGAAAGCTCACAATGGGAAAATGAACGACTCATTTTACGCCGACAAGTTGCCGATTTAGGAATAAGGAACCCAAATGGATTTGCAGTGACCACCAATTCAAAAAATATTAGTGAATTAGAACAATGGGGGATTAAATCAACAGCCGCCATCACTCGAGGTATTGATAGTTTTTGGCTGGAATATCAGCATATAGAATTATCCTCGAGTACAACTAACTTGTTAGTTCAGGCAAATATGCGACAAGAAAACAATTTACGTCTCAAATGGCGTCACCGAGGCATTCATAATGAAAGTTGGATACAAAGTCACGTAGACCTAAGAGACGACCAAGATTTATTTGGCATCAGTGCAGGTAATACCCATCAGCTTTGGGAAGGCTGGAATGTTAATATAGAAGGCGCTTATAATGAAAAGTCAGATGAAAGTGCCGCTTTTAGGCTAATGGGAGCAAGAGATAGGATTAGCTTAGGGCTAAATGGCCAGGTGACTAAAAGAGATTATTTTGGAATTAATCTACATGGACGGCATTTTAAAAGCAGAACGGGCGACACACTAGGCGTTGGTTACGGTATTGAATTTAACACAGGCTACAGAATTAAATATGCTCAACCTGAAATGACTATTAACCTCCACGGCCTCCTAAGTAAAGCCGATTTAAAAACATCACTGCCTAAGCAAGTACAAAAGATTATTGGTGCGAATAGGGGGATAGAAAGTGTTTTAGCTAAAAGTTATCAAGAGGCAGGAATAAATTTCAGAATTCAGGATGGTGATTTCCGTCCCTTTGGCTTTGTTGAGCGCAATCTACACTATTATCTGGATACAGGCATTTTTATTAGCACTCCCTCTGCAGGGATAGGTAGTTCAGTTGAAGCGGGTATGGGGATGCGTTTATTTACTCACGATGACCTGAGTATTAATGGGCGTTATTCAACGGTGCAAGGGGGAGTTAATAGTATTGCAACTAAGTCTATTGAGTTACGTTATAGCATTAGGTTTGACTAAATGCATAACTTGAGTAACGTGGAAACAAGGCTGAATAATCCAGCACAGCGTCCTGTCTCCAGACACTGAAAAATTACATCTTTAGGAACGTGCATGAAACAACACGACCCTTAAAATACTAATTAAGCAGACTATCAAGATTTTCTTCACTCGTTATATTTTTTTCGTTTTCCAAAATTTCATTCATCATTTCACTCGTTAGAAAAAGTCATCTTGAAATGCTAAATCAATCGTTACAGCATATTGATTATATCTTGTTTGTGTATCCGTATTTTCGAGCACTAAAGTATATGATGCATGACGTTCAAACTGAGATCCGATTAATTTCAATCTAACATCACGACTACGTTCATCCATTGATGGACTTTGACTATCAAAATTAATACCTTCACGACTTGAAACTTCCTGCCCTTGACTATCAACAATAAAAACATCTAATTGTCTAGCAACAAAACGTTCACCCACTGGCTCTGTCTGAATAAAGCTTATTTTATCTATATTATTAACAATCTTTATGGGCTGTGTTTTAACAACCACCCCAACGGGCTGTTTCTGGTGTTGCACCATTTTCTCGCCACGCAAAGCTGATATGGCAATCATAGGTACACATACCTCCTGTAGCATGGCACCACCATGGACGAATCTAGCACCACCAATAAAGTGGAATCGTTGAGCTCCTTTTGGAATTAAAAATTCAGTTTCCCCACACCCACTAGCTGTATCAGCAATCCTTCCTTTCCAACACGTTTCATCCATAGATAATGACTCACCTATAATGTAACGCTTTTTTGCTTCTATCGTTCCAGCAGGCTTAGCAGATAAAACAGTTTTATCCGCTTTTGTTAATGCTTTTTGCTGAAACAAAAAACCATGATCAGCTGTTATTAATACCCGACTACCGTTTAATCGATTAATAACCCGACCCACCAAATCTTTTAATTCCTCAATAGCAGTTCGACAAGCTTCAAATGTTTTCTCTTCTGTTGATAATTTATCGCCTATCGCATCAATAGTGTCATGATAAATATAAACTACATTTGCACCCTTAACATTATCCCTACCATCTTGATTACTCCAACCCATCAATTCTTTTGAACTAACCGCCATACCTTTAACTTTTTCTAAAATAGTGTTTCGATTATCCAGCCCTTGAGTCGATTGACCATCAACATACACAGCTGAGCCTTGCCTAGATTCATAAGACAGCTCTTGATGTGGCAATAATGCAGCCATTCCTAATTGAGTATAACTTGGCAAAACTCCTAACTGTGTAGCTAATTCCGCTTTAAAACGCTTTTCAGCATTAATACTCAAAGTTAATTCCTGAGCCACTTCATACCGTAAAGCATCTGAGATAATAACAAACACTCGCTTAATCTGTTTTGACCTGAGACGAGATTCAACCTGTGTCTCATAAAATCGATGCTGTTGAGAAACACCCTCTAATTTCCATTTTCCTATAAGTTGCTCAGCCTCTAATAATCGATCCCACTCCAAGCCTATTTCATATAAATACCAAAGGGTATAAAGATCTTCAATTTCATCATCTAGCTGCCGTAAAATATCAGCACCCTTACTAAGAACGGAGGCTACATATTCATTAAACAAACGATAAGCTTGATCAAATAAATAAAGCTCATTTACATAAGCTTCATACATGGATTTGCTTGAATCATAATGAAACCCATCAACAAACTGCTGACGTAAATAAAACAACTGCTCTGCATTGCGAAGGGCTTCATAAATAGACGTATATTCTTTTCGGGATAAACACCAGTGACTCACTAACCGTCTTGAAACAACATGTTCAAATTGCACTCTATCTAACTTTTGACTACTATCTAATAGACTACCCACTAGCCCTCTAATAATAGCCTGTTCAACTACTTCAAACGTATCACATTCCATTAATTGAATTGGGTGGTACGCCTTACAGCGTGACTCAACCTCTAACTGTTGACCAATAATTTTAGAAATCACATCATGAGACTCTGAAAAACTACGGCTATCCCGCCAGCTAGTCATAAAAGCCAAAGCAGTTGCCCGACCAGACCCTGTTTTTAAAACTTTATTTAACAGCCAATCTTGATCATCATCAGCATCAACCTGGCTCCAAAGCTCAGTACAAAACAGCTTTAAAACAAAATCTTCTATTGAAGGCTTAGTACTCTCATAACTAAACTGAGTTTCCAACTCCTGCCATAAGACATCTAATAAACCAAATTTGTCACATTGTCGTATTAACTCAACATCATCAATGCCAACTGATAATGCTTCTGAATAACTTTTAACCAACTGAAACACAATATCTGTTAATGATGCAGACTCAGCTTTAGTCACAACAGCCAGCATTTTTCGATCTAAAGATGCTTCAGTTTCATCCGCCGTCACAAAACGTTTTAATGCTGTCAACCGTTGTTTATTGCTAAAAAAGTTTTCCCTTTGCCGAATATGCCCCCGTAATGCCATTTTAGGAATACCCAGCTCATTTAACAGCATAGAACTCGCATCAGCAAAAAACTGCTCACTGTATAAACGAATATCTAATAGCCAATCACGTTCAGCTTCGGGTTCAGCAGTGGGAAAGTACAGTAAGAATTTATTGACAGGTTCGTCTAACTCAATACGTTTTTTAGTTTCAAAGATGGACACATCCGACATATCGATCAAGGTCACATCATCAATTGTTATTGTTGAGACTTCTTCACTAAAACTTTGTTCAGGGTCATACCAAAAAACCAAGCGGCTTTGCTTAAATTTGGCTTCAATACCTTTTTTTAACTGATCTATTTGCATAGCAACTCATTACTTGTATTCATTTGCCCCAAATTCAGGACATGGGACAACTAAAAAAACCAGCTACCAACTTAAGACGGGACGATTAGGTAGGGTGCATTTTATGCACCATTGGGATATCTTCAAATTATGGTGCATAGAATGCACCCTACGTATTCAAACCACAGAATAAAAAAAATAAGTTGTCCCGTCTTAAGTCGGTAGCCTATTAAGCAGAAATAGATAAGATGTGCTGACGATAAGAAGCGCATCATTGATACTCTATGGTATATCCGATGCGCTTCCTATCGTCAGCACATCCTATATCAAACTCTCAACTTAGGAACGTGTATGGAATAACTTCCCGAAATTATAACGTAGGAATTTTGTTTCAGGTGAAATGATCTCATGAGGCGCATAGCAAGCTACGCAACGAATGAGATCATTTCACCTGGAGCAAAAAGACAAGTTAGAAATCGGTAAGTTGTTTCATGCACGTTCCTTAAGGAGCGAATTATCTATTTTGTTACCCAACGACCACGCTCTAAAATCTGATCTAAATGAAAATCACATTGATCATCCCAATAAATACGTTTATTTTTAAACTGAACAGCGTTAAACAATGCCTTATCATAAAGTGATTTATAGCAAGGAATTCGCTCTAATTCCGCTTTCACGTCAAAATCCACAACAGAATCATCATCTAAATAAATGCGTAAAATGTAATCATCTTTTGGTTCAATATTTATCAGTTTCATTTTATCGTAAAGGTTCGATATGCAATAGCGACTGTCGGCTGTTTCCCAAGCTCCAAGCTTGGGAAACTTATTCATAAAGCTCTAGCTTTACTCAATAATTTCGGGAAGCAGAAGCTTCCCAAGTAAAGCTCCCAAGTCAGAGCTTGGAAACCAACATATAATTGAGCTATCTACCACTATCACCATTTTGAGGTTTAATCTGCATTGTTGGAAGAGGCACTTTAGGAAGGTTTAACCGATTACACATATTCATAAGATACTCTCTCCAATAAGGCCAAATATGATAACTAACATTTTGAAGCGCAAATACTTTTAAAGCATCCTCTTCCAAAGAGGGATCCACCATGAGGTATTCACTACAAAAACTGGCCTCTATCTTGGAAAGTACCTTTGGCTCTTCAGTTGCTTGTTCATCCTTAGCAATAAACCGACAACCAACATCCACAAAAACTCTAAAATATTGACTTTCTTTTCCTTCAGCATCCGCCATACCAACAACTTCAGAACCTTTTACTACATGAATAAACTGATACACCAATTCATCCCAATTAGCACTTTTTGGATCAAAATCATTATCCGTAAAACAAGAGGTACTTTTTAAATAGGCATCATTAAACTGAAGTGTATCTTTAGCTCTTTGAAAGTCTTGTTCGTTATCCATAAGCCACCTGCTTTTCAGTTTCACCATATAATGATATGGATTTTTTCTGTCCAACAAGCTTAATAACAGGCTTTTTCTTTACGTCCACAGGAATAAAATCTGTTCGATGTTGACTACCCATTGTTGATTTTAAAAAACCTAAAGCATGATTCCTTCCAAATTGCTGCCCCAAACTAAAAGACAAGCAATTAACAACTAACTGATTAAGGCTGATTTCTTCAGATTCTGACCATGATGCATAAGCAGCATGTAGACTCTTTGGCATTCGCAAAGTAACCCGACCACTATAATCAGCTTCATCAATTATAGGTAGAGGCATGACATTACCTTGTTCTAAAAAGACCTCAGCCGTTGTTTCAAGCGTGTCAATCGCTAATGAATAAGCCTCTTCATAACTATCTGCATACTCTGCTACATCAGGTAATTCTTTAATTCTTGCTTCAAACAGGACTTCACCATCAAAATCTCCTTTTCTAACGGAAATATTGTATAAACTTGCATCAAATCTTTCGTTAGTTTTCATTTTTATTCTCCAAGTATTTAACAAGCTCTTGCTCATATTTTTCTAATACTTTTATTATCTTTTTTATATAAGGTCTTTTAATTTCAGGGTTTTTACCATGATCACAATTATATGAACCTGATGTAAAAGACGGTATATATTGATGGGTATAGACCTTATGCCCACCTCTATTGCCATCCCTGACCTCAAAATCCAACTCTTTTAACAAAGCGGTCACTTGTTTACATCTCATACTTGCACCCGCATGTTTGAGTGCATTTATGACTTCATTATAGACATTTTTAGACATATGACACCGCATACAGTGTCAATTTTTTTGAAAGATAAATTCTACACACAAAAATATAATTATCAAGTACTAAAATCATTTACTGATCATCCTCATATAATTTATAACTCATCTGACATGTAATCGACCCAACGTCCCTTGCACATAGGCAGAACTGGCAACGGATAAAGATTTTATCTGAATACTATCAGGTAAATACTCATCACCTAATTCACAAATGACCTGTTGAGGCACGCTGATTTAATCGACACACTGTATTAAGTCATCGAGGCATTGACAATACTCAGAAAAATAATCGGACTGGTATTTAAAACGATATTCATGACGGTATATTATCTATCGTCTCGATATCTTCAAGTACACTTTCATCCGCTATGATATAAGCTTTATCAAAATGCTCTTCTAAGCGGTAGCGAAAACCCTCAAAGCTTAAACCTGCGAGATGGGCGGCGCTCGCAAAACTTACTTTTCTGGCATGATATAAACTCGCCGCTAAAAAAAACTCAACCGCATGATGGCCTAATGGTTGTATCACTTCATCTAATTCAGGCTGTAATTCTATTAACATAAATCACCCTTTTATATTTTTCTCTAAAAAATATTTTTCATCATGCGCTTGTGCTATTTTTTCCAATAATTCTTGGTGGGCATTTCCCGCATAAATCCGTAATGCTTCCAGCACGGTACTTTTACCTGAATTATTTTTACCAACAATCAAATTAATGCGTCCCAGCTTTTTAATCTGAAAGTCTTCAAGTGAGCGAAAGTTTTCTATTTTCAATGAATTAAGCATATTAATTCCAAAAAGTTGAACCCGTTATTATTATACGATCAATTATACTCATTACCTTTTCCCCGTCACGGCTTTAACCTCTGC
>JAJRUF010000207.1 GCA_024277935.1 Gammaproteobacteria bacterium | reverse complement strand
TGCAGTGATGCTTTAGTCAATGATAGTCAGCGGATTTACTGCTGCCAATAATCTATGGATTTTTATGAATGATATACATGTCGTGTTGGTTGAAGATGAAGGCCCATTACGCGATAGCTTGTCTGAATTACTTGAACTTTCAGGTATTTTGGTAGACGGTGCAAGGACAGCTATAGAATTTTATCAACTGATCAATACAGTACGTTTTGATGTTGCTCTTATAGATATTGGTCTACCAGATCAATCAGGGCTTAAAATTGTGGAATTTCTTCGTAAAAACACCACAATGGGAATTATTTTATTGACGGCTCGGGGGGCTATAGCCGACAGGATTGAAGGCTATAATTGTGGAGCTGATCATTTTTTTGTAAAGCCAGTTGACAGTAAAGAGTTAATTGCTGCCATTAAAAGTTTACATACCAGGTTAATAACAAATACAAGCAAGAGCGAAAACAATGTTGCTAACTGGTGTTTAGACAAGATCTCATGGAAACTTATTTGTCCAGAAGGGCTGGCTGTTAAAATGACATCCAAGGAAATGCTATTTATGCAGATCGTTATGGCACAGGCTGGTCAGAATATTTCCAGAGAAACTTTGATGGAGTGCCTTAAATATCCTTTAAATGAATATGGTAGCCGCTCAATGGATTCAATGCTTCGAAGACTAAGGAAAAAATGTGAAGAAAAACTACTGAAAACGCTACCCATTCAAACTGTGCGTACAGTTGGGTATTGCTTTTCATCCCCTGCCATTATTTTAGATGGTCACTGAATTGTTAACTAACAAGCCTGTTTTTCAACCCAAACGGATTAAACAGTTTGTTGAACATCTAATTTTTGCTATTATTCTTGCATTTCCTAATGTTTATGCGGCTGAAAAAACTCAGGCAGAATTGAATATTATAAAACCCCAGTTAACACAACAGGAAAATGCTTTTTTAAACAGCAAAGAGTCTATTCGCTTCTGCATTAATGAAGGCAGTATGCCTCTACTAGGCTTTGACAATAACGGTTCAGCTATTGGCATTTTAGCTGACTTAAACCAGTTGCTTGCCAAAAAAATTGATAAGCAGATTGTTACTGTTAGAATAGGTTCGCCGCAGGATCAGGAGGCTGAATTGCCAGGGCTGCAAATATGTGATGCTTATTCAACAGTTGATCCTTTGGATAATAATTTATCAGTAAATATTAGCCAGCCCTTTTTGCAGCAAGCAATTGTGATGGCTATTGCTAATACTCAGACGGCATTTTATCAACGTGAATACTTACTTGATAAACGTTTTGCTATCAACAAACATGTCACTTTCTTTAAACCTTTATTAGCTAAATACCCACACCTGCAGTTTATTCCTGTTAATAATGCCAAAACTGGCTTGGCGATGGTTGTGGCTGGGCGTGTTTATGCTTATGTCGACTCATTAGCTACTCTGGCATTTCAGATAAAAGAACAGGGAATGACTGGGGTAAAAATGGCTGATTTTTTAGATAATAAGCAGAATTATTATTATGTCTTAAAAAAACAGCAAACAAAACTGCTCAGCATTATTAATAAAGCTATTTTATCCATCACCCCAGCGGAAAGAAATAACATTATTAGTTCTTGGGTTGCTGTTCATTACCAACACACAACTGCCAGCTATAGTATTAGCTTATGGGTCGTTATTATATTGTTGCTATTATTTATAGGCATAAACTACTTTTTTAAAAATAAAGTTTCTAAAGGTGATTTACTTGAAAAAATACAGTATTTATCACAAGAAAACAAACAACTAACAACTGATTTGGCTGAGAAAATACAGATAGAAAAGCAAAGTATCCGTTTTGCTGAAATGTTTTCTCATGAATACCGTACCCCTATTTCTATCATTAGTACTAACCTTGATATTCTAGACTTAAAAAACAATCAAAGTGCGCTTTTTATTGACTCGCAAATAGAAAAAATGCGTGATGCTACTACAAAACTGATTGTTCTGGTCGAAACGGCTTTAGATAGAGAAAACTTGGCTAGCAGCCATTTAATTGCTGTAAAAGTGAATTTTGATTTTTATCAACTGGTGGATGAAGTCAGCGTAGAAATGAAAAACAACTATCCAAGTCGCAAGTTGCAAATAACAGTGTCTCAAAGATCGTGTATTATTTACGCAGACCGAAAACTTTTAAAAATAATGCTGAAAAATTTAATAGAAAATGCTTTTAAATATTCGAATAATAAACTGGCTGTTGCTGTTATTCTTATAGTTGAAGAGAATCATTTATTTATTAAAGTTATTGATAAAGGAGTAGGAATTCCTACAGCCGATATCAAACATATTTTTGATAAATATCACCGTGCATCTAATACATCAAATGTACCGGGTATTGGGTTGGGACTGTATTTGAGTAAACTGATTATTGCTCAGCATTCAGGAGTCATAACCGTTATTTGCCCCCCGGAAGGCGGAACACAAATAGAAATAAAATTACCACTATAGGGCTTTTTGATATGAATAAGGATATAAAGAAACGTTCTACATTAACCTACTTAAAAGATGTATTGATTATTTGTTTTGTGACTGCATGTCACTACCTGCTCGGAAAAATATTTTTATCCCTTAATCCACAGGATTTTTATATCGGTTTGTTCTGGCCTGTTTCTGGAGTAGCCGTGTTTTTTGTGCTCCACTATGGGGTAAAAGTTTTACCAGCCATCTTTATAGGACAACTTACTTTACTACTAGATCTTAATTATGGCACAACAGGATTACAAGGTAGTCAACAACTGTTTTTATTTATAGCCCAAGCTTTAAACGTCGTCTTTTTTGTTTTTTTAGCGCGTTTTATTATTTTACGCTTTACGGCTTTTCAAGGTGATATTTTAGATAAAACCAATATTCCACGCTTGGTTTTATTGGCAGGCCCAGTCAGTTCTTTTATTCCCACCTTGATCAGTGTCTATTTATTAAAAGATACGCCACTTATTTTAGATAATGGCATTATCTTTTCTGCTTTAACCTGGTGGACTGGTGACAGCTCTGGTATCGCAATTTGTTTACCTGTATTACTACTTATTTTTAATAAAAATAGTGCAACTTTCTCTCAGAAAGCTATGGTTTTAGTAACAGTTAGTCTTTTATTAGCAACAACCTTAGTGATGTTTCAATATGCTGAAAAACAAGAAACTCGCCAAATAGAGAATATATTAACTCATAAAGCTGTAGGTATAGCTCGGAATATAAACAATAAACTGCAAAAATATACCTGGATGTCCTGGCATTTAAGTAATCATATTGCTGATATGCAACAGCTATCATTAGATGATTTTAATCAGTTTGCCAAGCAACTATTAGATAAAAACAAAGGGATTAAATCTCTCTATTGGGGAGTAGAAGTCAATGGTAAAGAAAGGGGAAAGTTTGAGAAAACACTGCGAAAACTCTATGGAAAAGAGATTCCTATCACAGAGATAAACTCAATAAATCAGTTACAAGTCTCGCCATTAAAACCCCGTTATTATCCCGTAAAATTTGTCTACCCCTATGAAAAATATAAATATGCCTTAGGTGTTGATTTTACCACTCAGCAAGGTGAGTTAAATGAGCTGTTGTTAGCAATTAAAAATAATGAAGATACCCTTAGCAGTCAAGTTGACTGGGCTAATGGCAAAAGTTTGCCTGATAAGTATATTACCCTCTACAGCCCTTTTTATGATAATCAAAAGCACAATCATGTAGTCAGCCAGCAGTTTGCAGGGTATTTAAGTTTAGCCTTAGACAAAAAATTCTTTTTTGCAGGACTAAGCGATAACCCTTTATATCAGCAAATTCAATTGCAAATAACGGATTCTTTTGATAAATCTACAAAGCCTGTTTTTGAATATAATAGTGATAAAAACTATAAAGTTCAGGTGGAGTATTTGACACAGATTGTAAATAAGATCTGGTCTATAGAGTTACGAACTAATCAAAATTTTATAGCTAATGGATCTATAGCAACTGCATGGTATATATTACTGACTGGGTTAATTATTACGGCATTAATGGCTATGCTGTTGCTGTTATTAATACGTAAGCAACAGCAGTTGCAAAAATCAGTAGACCATAAGCAGGAAGTTGTTAAAGAATCTTTGTCTCATCAAAGCTTGCTTTCCGCAACTTTTAACACCCACCAAGCTATTTTAATCACTGACCCTGAATACAAAATCATCCGCGTTAACAATGCTTTTTGTGAAGTACTGGGCTATACCGAAGTTGAGGTGGTGGGAGAAAATCCCAGAATATTCTCATCAGGT
>JAJRUF010000206.1 GCA_024277935.1 Gammaproteobacteria bacterium | reverse complement strand
CGCCACAGCAGAAGTCCAGCCTAAGACTGGACCGACTTGTTCTTTTGGAAAAACCATGGCAATCGTTCTAAAAGTTGAACCGTTACCAATCCCCGTTGCTGCAAATAAAAACAAAAAGATAATAAAGAAAGGGACAAAGTACTGTTCAGGAGTTGTTGAGTTGTAAGCGGCTTTCATGTAATAAGCAACACCAGCAGCGCAGATAACCATAACAAAAGAACAAATATGGGTAACCCACGCACCGCCAAACTTATCAGCAATCATTCCACCGACAGGACGGATCAATGCGCCAATAAAGGGCCCCATCCAAGCATACATTAAAGCACTTGGTCCATTAGGATTGGGTAGCTCATGATTCATCACACCATTGACCACAACATGTTGATAGCCAAAAATAACCTTGATCGCCAAAGGAAAGCAAGCAGCAAAACCGATAAATGAGCCGAATGTCATCGTGTAAATAATGCTCATTACCCAGGTATGCTTGTTATCAAAGATTTGATATTGACGACCTAAACTTTCACCAATTTGACCAGGAATGATCTTTAGTAATGAAACGGTTAAAGCAATAACGATAAATAATGCAATTTCTTTGGGTACTTTAAAACCAGAACCATGAACAGATTCAGGTAGCATCAACCATAACCCAAATATTGCACTGATAAAGGCAATTGACAGCATTCCAGTAATCATACCAAAGCTGATAGCTGGATGATGTTTATTGGGCGATACTTCCTCGGTACGGATATTATGCATACCAAACCAGCCAAAAAAGGCAAGGGGAATAAGAAATAATAGCCAGATAAACCCCGCATTTTGGATGTAAGTTTCAGTGCCTGCAGGTATTTTTCCAATTAAGGTGCCCGATGTGGCTTGAAGTATCATTGGTTCGCCACCCCATGCACCAAATAGACCAAAAGTCATTGATAAAGGAATAAGAATTTGCATTGTAGTAACACCAAAGTTACCCAGACCTGCATTAAGCCCTAGGGCTAATCCTTGTATTTTTTTAGGAAAGAAAAAGCTAATATTAGACATGGAAGAAGCAAAATTCCCCCCACCAAAGCCAGATAATAAGGCTAAAACCTGAAACACCCAAAAAGGTGTATTTTTATCTTGTAAGGCAATGCCTGTTCCAAAGGCGGGTATCATTAATAAAGCAGTGGTAAAAACAATAGT
The DNA here is from genome assembly GCA_024277935.1 of Gammaproteobacteria bacterium. Lineage (GTDB taxonomy): Bacteria > Pseudomonadota > Gammaproteobacteria > Methylococcales > Methylomonadaceae > QPIN01. Next base: position 22,229 of record JAJRUF010000206.1, on the reverse strand, counting down.
ATTACGTCCACCACATAAGCGAATAAAAAAACTACTCGGTATTCGTAGAGTGGCACCTGTTAAACCTGCAATCGCCATTAAAGTAAATAACTGCGATTTTTCATAAGGAAAGCCAAGGTTTAGCATTTGTACCGTGATAATTCCCCAGTATAACCAGACTGCAAAACCACATAATAAACTAGGGATAGAGATCCATAGGTTACGATTAGCTATTTTTTTGCCTTCAGACTCCCAAAACTCTTCGTCTTCGACATCCCACTTATGTAAATCAGACATTTTTTTCCCTCTTGAAATATAAAATAATTCTTCCACAAATTATACGCTTTATATCCTTATAAACATAGAATTAATAGGGGATATAAGGTGTTAAATTAGTAGCATAATTATTGATAAAGTGTTTTTTTTTAGGTTACAATCAAGCTATGGTTTAGTTAGATTTAACCATGTTTTTATTATGTAATTTAAAGGTGTTAAAAATGGCAAAATATAAATGTAAAACTTGTGGTCATATATATGATGAAGCGGTAGGTGACCCAAGAAATGGAGTTCCTGCTGGTACAGTTTGGGCAGATGTGCCTGATAGTTGGGAGTGCCCAAAATGTGGCGCAGCAAAAGTTATGTTTAACAAAGTGCCCGGCAGTTAAATAGTAACCAAGCCAAGGATGGCCTTTTTAAAATATTCCTCCTTGTTCCAGAACAATCAAATTTAAGTTTGTTTCTTGCTTATTCCCAGTATTGTCTCATTTTAGCAATAAAAAATAATAATTTTATTAGTGTTAATCCTTTGTTTTTATTGAATATTAGAGATTTTTAATATCTTATGTTGTTTTTTTACAAATAAACACTATAATTCTTAATTAATTATTAAAAATCATAGGGGAATAAAAATGTCTTCATATCAAACTTTAAGTAAAAGGAGCCATTTTAGCTTATCAGCAATATCAGCTGTTATTTTGGCTGTCTCAGCTAGTGCTCCTGCATCGGCTGGTATTAACGAAAATATTGAAAATGCACTTAAATTTGGTCAAACTGATGCAAAATATGGTCAAGTTAAACTGGATATTCGTTTGCGTTATGAGAATGCTGATACTCAACATACCACTAAAAAAACGGCAAATGCTTTTACTACACGGTTTAGAATTGGTTATTTATCGCCTAAATTCCAAGGGTTACAAGGGTATGCGGAATTTGAAGCGAATCAGGATATAGGGCTTAATGACTATAGCAATAAAAGAAATGGAAGTGTTCGTAAAGGTCAGTTTGATACCATCCAGGACCCACAAGATACAGAGCTAAACCAGTTATGGTTAAGATATGAGGGTATCCCCGATACGTCAATTAAATTTGGTCGTCAAAGAATTAAAATTGATAATGATCGTTTTATTGGTAATGTTGGGTGGAGACAAATGGAGCAAACATTTGACTCTGTTTTGCTAACGAATAAATCAATAGCTAATACAACTATTAAAATTGGTTATATTGATCAGGTTAAGACAATTATTTCTACAACCGATGATATGTCTACACCTTTTATTAATATTGGCTATGATATTGCAGGTATGGGTAAGCTAACGGCTTATAGTATTTGGATGGATTATAATGAAGCGGCAAAGGTGACTAAGTCTAACCAAACGTATGGTATTCGTTTAAATGGTGGCACTAAAGTTACCGAAGATATTAAAGCCCTTTATACCGTTGAATACGCACGTCAATCAGATTATGACCGTAATACTAAAAATTATGAAGCAGACTACTATCATATTATTGGTGGTGCTTCCGCTTATGGTTTAACTTTTAAAGGAGCAATGGAGCAACTTGATGGTAGAGGTGAAGCGGCATTCCAGACACCATTAGCAACCAAACATGGTTTTAATGGTTGGGCTGATATTTTTCTAACAACCCCAGCGCAAGGTTTACGGGATGTGTATGGCTCTGCAGCTGCGACAGTTCAAGGCGTAAAATTTAAGGGAGTCTATCATAACTTTTCTGATGATACTGGAAATAAGAACTATGGTAATGAATATGATCTTGTCGTATCAAAGAAATTTGGTAAGCATTATTCATTACTCGCTAAATATGCTAACTATAATGCGGATCAGCAAGGAAATGATACTCAAAAAATATGGGTTCAAGGTGGAATACACTTTTAAAAAACTTGCTTCTAGCTAGCTAAATTAAAAAGGGTTATTCAAGACTGAATAGCCCTTTTTTTTGCGAGATTATTTAGGTTATAAGGGATGTGAATAGATATGTTATTTTAATATGAGAAAAATTTTGATAATTATCCAGTGTTTTTTGTTAGTTTCATGTGCAACGCCAGCACAAAGGTTTTATGATAAAGCAACAGAATTTGGGTTTAGTTTCCAAACAATAAAATCAAAAAAATTTCAACATATAATATATCAAACTAATAAACCTGTAAAAGATGGCGTGCTTCATGTTTACCTTGATGGTGATGGAACACCATGGATAAGAAACAGATGGATTGCCGCTGACCCAACAGCAAGAAATCCTTTGATTTTAAGATTAATGAAGCTGGATACGATGCCTTCTATTTTATTAGGTAGGCCCTGTTATTATGCTTTAAAGCATAGCACTGGGTGTAATAATAAATATTGGACATCACAGAGGTATTCCAGAGTAGTGGTTGATAGTATGGTCTCTGTTTTAAACCAATGGCTGGATAAACATAAGTTTAAAAAAATTGTATTAATTGGCTATAGTGGTGGTGGAAGTTTAGCCATGTTAATGGCAAGTGATATACAAAAAGTAAATAAGGTGGTGACTATTGCTGCTAATTTAGATGTGGCTGCCTGGAGTCACTATCATGGCTATTTACCGTTAAAGGAATCTTTAAATCCTGCCGATGAAATGCTGTTAAGCAAAAAAATAAAGCAATATCATTTTGCTGGGCAGGATGATGTGGTGGTACCAGCTAGTATTATTGAAGAATTTACAAATAAGCAAGGTAACGCTTCTTTTTATAAAATAGCAAAACAGGATCATGCTAGCCATTGGGAGAGTGTGTGGCTGAATGTACTTTCTATTATTAACAAATAAGATGAAAACTTGGTAAGTTGCCAACATAACCCCGAAGTTTTTTTATTGAAAGTCTTTGTTGTCTCTATAATACTTCAATATAAGTAGCTAATTTTTTATAAGATATTTTCAATCAGTCAGCATAATAAAATTGATATTAGCTGCTTAAGCATAATTTACGGTGGATTAAATATGAAAAAAATAATTTTACTCATGGCTATTGTTTTAATAGGATGTCAACCAGTGAGGGTTGATGAAGCAAGTTATTTAAAAGCCACTGAAGGGTATAGTGTGGAAGATACCAATAAATTATTTGTAGTTGACTGTTTGTTACCTTCTCAAATTCGGAAGTTAGGTAGCCAGGTGACCTATTTGACGGCAAGGCGGCCAATTAAAACGACCGCAGGTAATTGTGAAATGAGAGGCGGAGAGTATGTGGCTTATGACCGGAGTAATTATGCCAGTGCTTTAAAAGTCTGGTTGCCGCAAGCAAAAAGTGGTGATGTTAAAGCGCAGGTAATGGTGGGGGAAATTTATGAAAAAGGTTTGGGAAGTATAGCCGACCCCGCTATGGCCTTTATGTGGTATAAAAAAGCTGCGTTAAAGGGTGACTCTAATGCACAGATTAATTTAGGCCATTTATACGAAAAGGGCTTAGGTGTAAAAAAGAATTTACCTAAAGCATTAAACTGGTACAGAAAAGCTTCAGGCTTGGAAAATACGGATTTAGAATTTGCCTCGGTTACAGAAACTAATGTGGCCGCCAGTTATGAAAAGAAATTACAAAAACTAAGAGATTTATCAGTCAATTACCAGCAACAGGCAAATGCTTTACGCGTGAAACTAAACCAATCGCAAAAAAAATATAGCCGTCAAAAAAATAAGTTACAACAGTTTAAGAAAAAATTAGAACATACTCAAAAGATATTAAATCAAGAAAAAAATAGTAGTCATGGTGACCTGAGTAAAATAAGAAAACTTAAAATTGAACTACAAAGTAACCAGGCTTCTTATCAGGCACAAAAAACAAAATTAGCAGAAATACACCAAGATAATTTGCAAGCCAGTTCTACATACCATAAACAATTGAAGAGTTTTAAGCAGCAATTAAAAATTAGTGAAGAGGATTATTTTGATATTTTTGTTCGAATTAAGCGCGAATTGAAGAGTATTGAGGCAAATGCTAAAACTGCGAAGTCTACTCAAGACCAATTATCTGTTGAACAAATGCGCAATAAACTTAAGGCCGAAAAAGCCGATTTATTAGCACTGGGTAAACAGATAAAACAATTAAAGAAAAATATTACAGAAACGTCTAAAATCATTACTAGTTTGGAGAATGAGGGTAGTAAGGCAATACAGTTTGCGCAAGCAGGAATAGAAATTATTGAACCGGCTATGGTACTAACAAGAGGAGTACCTAGTTATCAATTAAGGTCAATTACAGCAAGTAAAAAAGTGATAGGTAGAGTTTCTTACCCACAAGATTTACAATCTTTAACGGTTAATGGTGTTTCAACAAAAGTTGATGATAAAGGTGTGTTTCATGCCATGGTGGTTATTAAGAATGAATTAAATGCTGTTAAAATTATTGCCAATTATAATAAAACTAAAAAGCCTAGTGTTATAAGCTTTAATTTGTTGGCAAAAGGGCAATTTGAAAATTATATTGATTATATAGCACCTGCTAATGCCATTGCCAAGTCATACCCTTCAATTGATTTTGGTCGTTTTTATGCCTTGATTATTGGCAATAAAGACTATAAACAATTAAGTACTTTAAAAACCTCAGTCAGTGATGCTAAAGCTGTGGAACAGATTTTAAGAACTCAATATGGCTATAAAACAACTTTGCTTATTAATGCAAATAGGCATCAAATGATGACTGCTTTTGACGGCTTACGTAAAAAGCTTACCAAAAAAGATAATTTATTAATTTATTATGCTGGACATGGTGAGATAGATAAGTCTGACAATAGTGCCTATTGGTTACCCACAGATGCAGAACCTGATAATACGGCCAACTGGTTATCGAGCTACAGTATTACTCAGTTTATCAACATTATTAATGCCAGACACATTCTGGTGGTGGCTGACTCCTGTTATTCAGGAGCTATGACACAAAGGTCTATTGCACGTTTACCTGATAAAATGTCAGAAGTAAAACGTAAAAAATGGCTTAATTTTATGGTTAAAAGAAAAGCAAGAACAATAATGACATCGGGAGGTGTCAAGCCTGTGCTGGATTCAGGAGGTGGAAAGCACTCCGTTTTTGCTAAAGCATTCTTAACGGCACTAAGAAATAATACCGGCTTAATGGAAGATTATGAAATCTATAGAAAAGTTGAGAGTAATGTTCGACAAACGGCTTCTTTAATTGGGTTTACGCAACAACCACAGTATTCTGCGATGTTACATTCTGGACATCAAGGTAGCCCTTATTTTTTTGTTAGCAAAAATCGTTAGAGATACTACGGCTTAATTATGAGTTCTTCTGAAATAAATGAATTAGATGATGCAACCATTATTCAACGTCCAAAAAATAATGATAGTGATAAAACGGTTATTAATATCAACTTACCGACTAATGATGCGACAGTTGTTCAACAAAGGCATAATACCCCCACGGAACAGCGAGAATTAAAAACGGCTGTTATGCAATCTAAAATCTTAAGCGTTGGCTCTATTTTACAGCGACGTTTTGTGTTGCAAGAAGTGCTAGGTAGTGGAGGGATGGGTACGGTTTACAGGGCAACAGATTTACGTCGACAAGAGGCACAGGATCAACAGCCTGATGTTGCCATTAAAGTTTTAAATAATGAATACAGAGATGACCCTGAGTTATTTATTGCCCTGCAAAGAGAGACTAAAAAAACCCAATTATTAGCACATCCAAATATCGTAACTGTTTATGATTTTGACCGTGATGGTAGCAATGTTTTTATGGTAATGGAATTGTTAGAAGGAAAGTCCCTTTCTCAATTTATCAGGGAAGATTGTGTAGGTGGAATGGCTTTTAAAAAGGCTAATAGGATAATCAGAGGGTTGGCTTTAGCACTAGCCTATGCACATAACAACAATATAATTCATTCAGATTTTAAGCCTGGTAATGTTTTTATCACTAAGGATGAGCACGTTAAAGTACTGGATTTTGGCATTGCCTGTGTAGCAGTACGCAACGAATTAGAGCATGATGATACGGTCTTTAATGCGCGTGATTTAGGTGCTCTAACACCCGCATATGCAAGTTTGGAAATGATACAGGGTAAAGACCCTGATCCATCAGATGATGTTTATGCATTAGCTTGTGTTTGCTATGAAATTCTAAGTGGAAAACACCCCTACGGAAAACTTTCAGCAGAAAAAGCTTTGGAGCTGAACCTGGAAGTACCCGTAATTAAGAGCTTAAGCCGTAGACAACAAAATGCTTTGAACCGTGCTTTAGCGCTAACCCGGGAGCAACGTACAGCAACTGTAAGTATGTTTCTTGATAATATAGAACCTCAAGTTTTATGGCCAAAACTGTTAATTGCTATAGTAATTATAGGAAGCTTGGGGTTCGTTGCTAGTTATTACTATGTTTTTAATGAGTTGGATATTGTTGATAACTCAATAATTGAAGTGTCTGAAGAGCAAAAGTTAGCCATTAAAGATTTTTTAGAGTTAGCGAGTATTCATTTTGACGTAGGGTATTTAACTTCCCCATCAGGCAGTAATGCTTTATGGGCTTACCGACAAGTCTTGGCTATAGACCCTTATAATAAAGATGCTCAAAAAGGCTTAAAGAAAATTGCTGCTTTCATTCAACAGCAGGCGTTTGAACTATATGAATCAGGCAATTACCAAGCGAGTTTAATGAAAGTTGAAGAAGGTCTTGAAGCGGTCCCGAAAGATAAAGCTTTACTAGGCTTAAAAAACAAAATTTTAAAAACAACTGTTTTAAATTAAAAAATTTTGTAATTTTGTATTTATTTTCAGTAGGGGATCTGTGGTTTTGTAGAGCGGATTTCAACTTCAGTCCGCAAAAAAAGTAGATATGTTTTTTTTACTTTAAAAGTCAAACCTCACGCCTAAATTAACAGATTGTGAAGAAATATATCGCATACCGATACGGTTGCTGTATTGTATAAATCCTGAGCTACTATACGGTAATTGAACGGTTACTGAAGCACTTATATTCATGTAATCCCGGTCTGGTTTGTCCGTTTGAATGGTAAAACCATCATTATTAGAATTAACAAAATAAGCATTAACAATTCGGCTATTATTTTGGTATTGATGCTCCCATTCCAGTATCAATTGAGAACTAAATACACCGAGGGAAGTACTTGTTACCTTGGACACCACAGCGCCAATATCAGTCGTTAATGAGTCCATACTTTGAGCATTATAGTTTAGGTTTAAGCCTAAAGCAGCACCATACTCTTGAGAAGCATTAATATTGTTATGAGTATACTCAGTACTTCCTCTTATACCAAAACTCCATTCCTGGTAGGGAATGTCATACCCCATATTAATGTTGAAATTACTTTGTAACCCATCAGCATTACTGCTAGCAACCGTATTAACACTTCCCACTGCATCAATATAATTAATGTTTCGATTGGTGTGATACTGGTTATAAGCACCACTGACCATTAAATCAACGTACCAGTTATCGGTTAAATTGATTGAACCAAACCCAGTTAAACTATATTTATTGAGCGTTTGCTTGCCGCCTTGTGCTGCAAATTGTGTGCTGGCATTACTGTAGCCCACCGCAAGTCCCAATAATAAACGCTGACTAACTTGGTAATCAACACCCCCGGTAAAACCATAAGAGTCAGAATGAAAACCACGTTCCAACTGAGAGGTTTTCCGGTCAGTAAAGTTAAATTGAGCATTTAAAAATACGCCCAATTGACTTTGTAGACCATCACCTTTATAACCATTCTCGCTTGCATTTACAACATTATTATAAAAAGGTAGTTTCATGGCTAAGATATTAATTGGCAGAGCATTGCTATTAAAAAGCATGGCCAACTTTTGATAATTTTGAAAGCCTCCCATATCTGAAGTTTGTGTTCTATTTGCCATAAGACGTTGAGTAATATTGGCACTTTGAATCTGGCTGGTGATATTAGATGTTGTTTCTATTGCCGCTTGCTGTTGTGGTGCGATTTCTGCTAAAGCTTTTTGATACACAGCAGATCCACCGGGTTGACTCAACAAAGGTGTCAGCCTGTTCAGAGCTGCTTGTGGTATAACTTTGCTAACAGGGAGGAGTGGTGAATCGGGAGGCAATACTTCAATTATTTGTAGGTTTAGCTTTGTACCATCATTAACAACAGTGCAACTTCTATTAAAGGGCAAATTATTACAAAATACATTGCTAAATTGATTGTTAATACTCTGAGCTGCAATCAAATTAAACTGGTTACCTATTGCTGGTACAAAGCTGTTAATTAATTTGATGTCAAGCACACCGCCAAGTGTTACATTGCCACTTGCATCAATGGCATCATATTGACGACCTCGTGTTAATCCACCTAATTCCATGGTTAATGTATTGCTATTAGCAAAGGTGATATTTTGTGCAGTAACCAAAGCAGGACTATTTCCTGGTGAATAACTGCCGCTAAACGTAACGTGGCCCAGATACCCTCCCGCCCCAGAAACGGCACCTGATAAATTAAGGCCGGAACCCAAATCTAAAATAGTTCCGTTATTTATCAAAGTACCACTAAAATTGCCACTACTAAAAGCTAAACCACCTGATTGAAGGTCAGTGTTGCCTTGATAAGTATTATTGCCGGTAAGTGTTAAATTACCATTTCCTGTTTTTACTAGGCTACCATTACCCGTTATATTTCCAGCAAAGGTTCCATTAGTGACTTGATTAAAAACAAGCTGAGCATTATTAACAATATTACCTTGTAAACTAGTGCTATTACCTTGCAAAACTCCGCTGTTTACGACCGTGCCACCACTATAATTATTATTTCCTGTAATAACCAGGCTTCCCATACCTTGCTTGGTTAGGTTACCGCTACCATTTATATTGCCTGCATAAGATAAAATTGCATTACCACCAATATCAAAGCTGCCACCACCGGTGTTAATAGTGATACCTCGAAAGGCATTAAGCGCGAAAGATGTTGATGTACTCAGTATGCCCTGATCAAAATTTAAAAAATTAGCGGTGTTTGATGAAGGTGCAGGGCCTAAGTCACTATCTGAAGTAATAGTTAGTGTATTGTTATTAATATCATTTTTTCCAAAAACATTTACCTGATAAGAGGCAAAACCACCGGTACCATTATTATTACCAGTTTTACCGGTTACTGTTGGGAAAAACTTAAACTGTAAGGTAGTAGCAGCTCCAATATAATAAATCCCACCTTGGGTCGGTGCGTTAGCCGTCCATGTAAAAGGGTTAAGGCTTATATTATTATGAATTTGCCCTGAAAAAAGACCGATATTATTAGGGGAGCCTGTTTGAACTGTACCTCGAGGTATCCATGCCACATATTCTTGAATGATACAATTGGGGCAGAAATTCTGATTTGTAAAGGTAATGTTAGCATTACCTATTAATGAAAGAGAACTTCCTGCCGAGACATTGGCAATATTGCCAGAAAAATTACCCGAAGTAACACTGGTAAATAAAGGGTTACTAATCGTCATAAAACCATGAATATTATTGTAATCTACGTTACTACTAAGGTTTGTTGCAAACCCTGAACTACAATAAAACCATAACAGGTAAAAAACTAGCCAGGCTATTCGATATGATATTTTCATCGTGATGTTTTCATTTTTTATAGGTATTCGAATTAGCCTGAAGTTGATGAATAATTGATTATTAAATAGTCGCCTAGTTTTCTCCAGATGGTTTTAATATAACTTTATATTTTTTTAAATTAATAGTTAGAGGAGGGGGATTTTTATCATGATCAATTTTAAATATTGATTTCCACTGGGATTTGTCAAGATCCCTGTAAGCAGCAAGTACGGCTATAAAATTACTTGTTCTTTGGATTTCAAAGGCTTTGTTAAGAATTTTTTGCCCCGGTATTATTTCAATTTCCTCTCTGTATAATAAATCTTTAGCCAAAATGGCCTTGTCATTTTCATACAAGGTAAAAAAATCGTTTTTATCAAAAGTATCAATATGCGTCAATTGGTAGATACGAAGAACAATGGGAGACGCTCTGTTCTTATAATCTGGATTAAGGTTTTCAGTAGCAATAATGTTTAAGTCTATAGGAATGGAAGTTTTTGGCGTACTACAAGCAGAAAGCATTAAAATGCTGAGAAAAATAAAAAAAAAATTGAAATAGGAGTAGGTCTGTTTCACTTAATTGGCCTTATTTGTTAAAAATACAAAAATTTTTCAGTGTTACTAATTCTATATTAGATTGTAGGTTCACATCTATAGTTTTGACGTAAGGAATAGTTAGACAACTTGGAAGTGAGGCTTTAGCCTCGCTTGAAGTATGTGGGACTAAAGCCCCACTTGCAAATAAATTAAGTCGCGTAATTCATTTCATGCTTATTTTAAAGTAAAAAAATTGCTTATTTCCTCGTTTATAGTCTATGCTCTTGTAGTATGTTTACTACTCGATTAGATTGATTATGCCATTAATACTTACAATACAGTCAATAGATGGGCAAGCTTGTGTTGCAGACAATAAGGTAATTATTGATGAGAGTGGAGGGTCTATTGGGCGTTCTGATAGTAGTTCTTTGGTGTTGCCTGATGAAAACAAACTGATTTCAAGGTGCCATGCAAAAATTGACTATATAGATGGTAAATATATTCTTTCTGATAACAGTCTAGCGGGTTGCTATATTAATAATGCGACTAGCCCCCTTAATAATACTGATATTGAACTGCTTGACGGTATGCTTATCGGTATTGGAAACTACGATATTTTAGTAAGTATTTCTAATTCTTCAGATAGTAATGAGGCTGAATTTGAAGAACAAGATATATTTTCTTCATTATTGGAAGAAGGTGGTCAAAGTATAGCTACCTCTCCTTTTTCGGTTGCTGATCCTGTTTTAGATCCTAGTGGCATCGGAAATAACCCTTTGCTTGATTCCGTTGATGAAAGTTTTGTTGATCCATTTGCTAATAAAAGCCAGCACAGCTCAACAACAAATGATCTATTGAATGGTTCTGAAAATGAATTGGCTAATTCTGGTTCGGAGTTGTTGGCTGAAAATATTTCCAACTTAAATGATAGCTATATTCCTCCTTCAGTAGAAGAAATTTCAACTGATTCAGACCAAATGCCTGATGATTTTAATTTTGAAGATTTATTTGATACACAAGCAGTTGAGACTTCTGTAGATATTGAATTATTGAAACAAGGAAAATCAACGCCTCCAATTGTAAATAATGAGCAACTGGGTGATCAGGTTGTTCCTGAACAAATAGTAAAGGTAGCTAGTAAACCAGAAGAACAGCTGTTACCTATGCAACAAACTCAGGTGCAAAATAGCTCACTTGATAGCTCTTTATTTCAAAGTTTTTTAACTGGAGCAGGGCTTGAAGCTGAAAAATTTGAGTTGATTGATTTGGACCAAAAAATGTCAGCTATTGGTGGAATGTTTAGGCAGTTTGTGGAGAGTACTATCTCTGTACTGAGAAGCCGAGCGGAATTTAAAAGTTTGTTTAGAGTTTCTGTTACCACTATTAAAAGAGCTGATAATAACCCTTTAAAGTTTTCTGTGACAACAGATGAAGCATTAAAACATTTAATTAATGATGGGCAAGGTGGTTTTAAGCCTTCAACTGAATCTATTGATGAAGGGTTTAATGATTTATTAAACCACCAATTAGCCATGCAAGCTGGTATTCAAGCTTCATTATCTGATATTTTAGAACAATTCAACCCGGCTAATATTGAAAAGCAGTATGAGGAGGGGATAGTTCTGCAAAAAAAATCTAAATGTTGGGAAAAATATAATAAGCTTTATGCTAAATTGTCTGAATCAGCAGTAGATGATTTTTTTGGTGATGCTTTTTCAGAGGCATACGAAAAGCAAATGAAACAGTTGAAACCTTAACATCTATTTTTACACTAACTAATAAGTTAGGTTTATAGATATATACAAAATAAGTTGGTTAATGCATTATGGCACAGAGTAATAGAGTAGTTTGGTCTGAAGGGATGTTTTTAAGACCCCAACATTTTCAGCAACATGATCGTTATGTCGAGAGTTTTATAAAGGGGCATAGCCAAGGTTTTCAACCTTATCACTGGGGACTTACTAAGTTAAAAATTGATATGCGTTTATTAGCCATGGGCCAGTTTGCTTTGGCTGAATGTGCAGGAGTTTTTCAAGACGGCACTCCCTTTGAATTGCCAGAACAAGATGACTTACCAACTCCCATTGAAATACCCGAAGAGATTCAGGACTGTATTGTTTATTTGTCTTTCCCGGCAAGACTGGAAGGGTCTATTGAAGTTGATAGTGAGCAAAAACCTAATACACTCGCTCGATATCATGCTTTAGAAACAGAAGTAAAAGATCATAATACGGCATCTAATGAGGTTTCTCCTGTTATTATTGGGCAACTACAAACACGATTAATGTTAGAGCCGCAAGAACGAGCGGGTTATATTTGTCTTGGAATAGCACGAATTATTGAATCACGGAGTGATAAAAATATTGTACTGGATGAAGAATATATTCCACCGCTGATTAACTGTATGGCGGTTAATAGAATCAAAAACTATATTAAAGAAGTTTGTGGTTTATTGCATACCCGAGGGGAAGCCCTGGCTGGGCGTGTTTCAGAATCTGGGCGTGGAGGAACTGCGGAAATATCAGACTTTTTATTATTGCAGGTGGTTAACCGTTTAGAGCCTCTATTTGAACATTTACAACATTTGCCTACCCTGCACCCTATTGATTTATATCAAGTAACTATACAAGTTGCTGGTGAGTTATCCACTTTTACTAAACCAGGGAAACGCCCCGTAAGCTTACCTGAATATAAACATGAGGATCTTAAACAGACTTTTAGCTATGTGATGGAAGAAATCAGAGATTGTTTGAGCATGATATTAGAGCAAAATGCAATTCCTCTGCCATTAACACCGCCTAAATATGGTACGCGAGCAGCCAAAATTCCTGATCCTAATTTACTTAAAGATGCATTTTTTGTATTGGCAATTAACGCTCAAATACCATCAGAACAGTTACGAAGTTCATTTCCTGGACAAGTTAAAATAGGACCAGTGGAACAAATTCAGCAGTTAGTGCGGTCAGCATTACCAGGAATTACAGTTAATTCATTACCTGTTGCGCCACGGCAAATACCATATCATGCAGGTTTTTCTTATTTCGAATTAAATAAGCATAGTGAATTATGGAAACAAATGTTTACATCTGGTGGATTTGCAATCCATATAGCGGGTGATTTCCCTGGTTTGGAAATCGAGTTTTGGGCAATAAAAAACGGGTGATAAAGTGAATCAAGACGACCCTTTCGGTAATTATTTAGACGAAGATAAAACGGTTTTAAAACCTTCCCCTGGTAGACGAGCCAGACAAAACCCAAAGCCAGAACCGCAACTTCCAAAAACTGACGTAAAAACTATGGTTGATGATGGAGGAGGGGAGGCTTATCATACTTTAGCTGTTGATTACACACAGAATCCACTTGTTTATCATGCACTTTCACTTTTTGCTTTGATAACCCAGTTAAGAAACACGGCCTCTCATGATGATCCAGCTGGATTGAGAACAGTCATTATTAATGAGATTAAACGGTTTGATCAACAAGCACTGCAAGCAGGTTGCCTAGCAGAACAAGTGCAAACAGCACGCTATGCATTATGCTCATTAATTGATGAAGTTGTTTTAAATACACCTTGGGGAGGGAACAGTATCTGGACCACTCAAGGAATGTTAATTACCTTTCATAAAGAAGCCTGGGGTGGTGAAAAATTCTTTCAAGTGCTTGACAAAATATTACCTCAACCTGGTAGCTATTATAATTTGCTGGAATTTTTCTATTATTGCTTAAGTTTGGGTTTTGAAGGTAAGTTTAAAATTCAAGACCAAGGGCAAAATAAGCTTTATGATATTCGTGAGAACTTATACTTAGTGTTGCAACGACACAAAGGTGATTTTGAAAAAGATTTAGCTATTCACTGGAAAGGCATAACAGATAAAAGAAATGTGTTAACACGGTTTATCCCATTATGGCTTATTGCTTTAGTTTCTTCAGCAGTACTGGTATTGATCTATATTGCTTTTCTATATGCTATAAATCAAGATTCAGGTGTTCAAATTGGGCAGCAATATACTATAAGTGATGGGTTGAATGTAAAGCGCGTTGTTAAAGTAATACAACCAGTACAAGATACAGTGGAGCCAGAGATTCCACAATTAACCATTGTTGAACAAATTAAACAGTTTTTACAGCCTGAAATTGAGCAAAAGAAAGTTGCTGTTATAGAGAGTAATGGTGAGGGTATTATTAGAATTATTGCCAAAAACTTTTTTGCTTCAGGCAGTGATGTTATTCAAGCCAAATATTTACCGTTAGTATTCAGGATTAGCAAGGCATTGGAAATAAGTGATGGGCAGATTACTGTGGTTGGGCATACTGATAATGATCCCATCTTTACGGTCAAATACCCTTCTAATTGGGTTTTATCCCAAGCAAGGGCTCAAACGGTAGCCAATATTTTGCTTAAAAATGTGGCCAATAAAAATAGAGTCATTGCCGAAGGGCGAGCCGATACACAAAGCCTAGTTCCTAATGATTCTGCGGCAAATAAAGCAATAAATAGACGTGTTGAAATTATTTTTTAAGGATTGAAAGTGAATAAAATATTGAGTTTCTTTAAAAATAAGTGGGTTATTCAATTCCTGGGTGTTCTCGCCCTGGGTATTTTAATTTGGTTTATTGGGCCGTTAATTTCTATAGCTGGAACTACTTTTTTAGAATCATCGCTGTCCAGAATCATTACTATTGTTGGTATTGCCGTTATTTGGCTTGTCATTGTTTTAATCGTGCAAATTAAAACGAATAAAGCGAACGCTCAAATGGTTGATGATTTATCTGCTGAAGATAATAATACAGCTGAGCCTGATATAAATTATGAAGTTGATGAACTCAAAGGGAATTTTGACTCAGCATTGCAAACCCTGAAAAAAACAGGCAGTAAAACACATCAAGGTAAACATTATTTATATGACTTGCCTTGGTACATTATTATTGGCCCTCCGGGTTCTGGTAAAACAACAGCCCTTATTAATTCAGGCTTAGAATTTCCACTCGCTGACCGTTTAGGAAAAAATGCTATTCGGGGGGTGGGAGGAACCCGAAACTGTGATTGGTGGTTTACTGATCAGGCCGTACTATTAGATACTGCTGGACGATATACCACACAAGACAGTCATGAATTAATTGATAAAACTGCCTGGTCAGGTTTTTTAGATCTATTAAAAAAGCACAGACCTCGTAGGCCCCTTAATGGGGTTATTGTGGCTATGAGTTTGTCTGATTTATTGGTTTTGACAGAAGAAGAAAGAAGACAGCATGCACAAGCAATCCGGAATCGAATAGAGGAACTAACTGAGCGTTTAGGTATTCGTATTCCAATATATATGTTGTTCACCAAAGTTGATTTAATAGCTGGGTTTACTGATTTCTTTGCAGACCTAGGTAAAGATGAACGTTCTCAAGTATGGGGAGTCACTTTTACTGATAATGAAGAGCAAGGCAAGAATAACTTGTTACAAGTTAAAGCTGAATACGGTGCGTTATTACAAAGGTTAAATGATCGACTAAAACCACGTCTGCAAGAAGAACGTGATCTCAATAGACGGAATCTGATTTTTGGTTTTCCACAGCGGATGGCGATGTTACAAGAACCCCTTACTCAGTTTATGGATGAATGTTTCTCCGTTAATCGCTACCAAAGTGCACCGCTATTAAGAGGTGTCTATTTAACCAGTGGTACACAGGAAGGTACTCCTATAGATAGATTAATGGGAGTTTTGGCAAAAACATTCAGGCTTAATCGTACTGTAACACCTGTTTTTAGTGGTCAGGGTAAAAGCTTTTTTTTAACAAAGCTATTGAAAGATGTTATTTTTGCTGAATCTGAACTTGTTGGGCTTAATGTAAAGGTCGAATCCCGACGAGTATTAATACATAGGCTGTTTTATGCTTCAGTTATTGGTATAACATTAGTTTGCGCTGGTTTATGGACAAATAGCTATATGCAAAACCAGCAGTTGCTAAAGCTGTATTCAAATAAAGTGAAAACATATAATGCCTTAGGTAAGTATAAATTAACAGCATCAATGGACTTTCCTGAGTTGTTAAAAAAAATGAATGCATTACATGATGTTGTTGATGTTTATCCAGAAAAAAATGTAGCATGGACTGTTGGTTTTGGGTTGTATCAAGGTGATAAGCTTAGAGAACTGGCAGAGTCTAACTACCATAAACAGCTTAAGAATCACTTTTTACCTATGATTCAAGCACGCCTTGAGCAAAGGATGTTAGGAGAAGAATCTAATAATGTGGAAGTGTTATACCAGTTATTACGTGTTTATTTGATGTTTGCTGACAAAGAAAAGGCGAACGTTAAGATTATGCGACCCTGGATAAGTGTTGACTGGGAAAACCGCTACCCTGCAAGTTCACAACAACAATTAAATTCACACCTAGATGCTTTGTTAAAACTTGATTTACCTGTATTGACACTTAATGACAGTTTAATAAAAGAAGTGCGTAATATCTTGACCCAAATTCCTATTGCTCAACAAGTCTATATGCGAATTAAAGGCGACGCACTAGAAAAACATGATCTGGATTTTATTTTGGCGAGTGAATTAGGTTCATCAGGAAGTAAAGTTTTTGCTACTAGCAAGGGGCAAATTGAAGATCAAGTTATTCCTGGTTTATTTACTTATAAGGGGTTTTATCAGGTATTTTTAGATGCAAGTAAAGATCTTGCTAAACAGACTGTTGAACAGCGGTGGGTGCTTGGGACAAGCAGTTTTGTGGGTGGACAAGATCTCAATGCCTTAGAGGCAAAGTTATTTAATTATTATTATGCGGAGTATATTAAAAGATGGGATAGATTATTAGCTGATTTAAAAATAAGATCGGCTGCAAATATAAACCAATCGGTAGAAATTTTAGAAATAGTATCAGGCTATGATTCCCCATTACGACGTTTGTTAGAAGCAGTGGAACGAGAAACTCGCTTAACACGTATTACTACCAACCCCCTTGATAAGTTAAAACAAGGTGCAGAAAAAGTTTCTCAAAGTTCAAAAATGCTGAAATTACTCAGTAAAGCTAAGGCTGTGGGTGGTAAGTCATACACATTTGACCGTACAGGTGAGCAGGTTGAAAAACATTTTTCTCGGTTAAATGAACAGGTTAAAAAAGGCGTATCGGGTCGTTCGCCGCTTGATCAGATTATTGCTGATTTGAGTGTGTTATATGGCATGATGGCTGATTTGGGAAGTACTTCTGATGCGAATGCAGCTTTAGATCTCGCCAAACAAGGTGGTGGAGGTGAAGTTATTGCAAAAATATTAAGGCAATCCGCACGTCAACCAGAGCCAGTAAAAACATTAGTAAAAGAGCTGGCTTCAGGTAACCAGGGACTCATTATGGGAGGTGTTAGGTCTCAACTTAATAGAAGCCTACAAACTGAAGTTGTTACTATTTGTAATTCAAGTATTAAAGGGAAATATCCAATTTCTAGAGCTGCCAGAAATGATATTACCCTACAGGATTTTGGACATTTCTTCTCACCAGGAGGGGTAATGGATCAATTTTTTAATACCCAGTTAAAAGACTTTGTTGATACATCTCGACGACAATGGCGGGTTATTTCGCAACATCATAAAACGGCTGGAATTTCTCGTTCAACTTTAACCCAGTTTCAATATGCGGCAAAAATTAAAGAAGTATTTTTTAACAGTGGGGGTGCTCTGCCAAAAGTTCAATTTGAGCTAAAACCTGTATTTTTAGATGCGACAGCCTCTAAGTTTTGGATTAACCTTGAAGGGCAACAGTCTAACTATCGGCATGGCCCTACTCGATCAGTTCGGTTTACTTGGCCGGGACCAAGTGCTGGATTGGTGCGTTATGGTTTTGAGACATTAGATGGACGGCAATCCAGTGGGTCTGAAGAAGGGGCATGGGCATGGTTCAAATTATTGAATAAAATGCAGATGAAAAAATTATCAACTAACAGCTATTTAATTACCTTTAAGCTAGGTGGTTTAACCGCTAAATACGAGCTAAGAGCGAGTAGTGTTATTAACCCATTTTCGTTTAATGAACTCTCTGCATTTCATTGTCCAAGCAGGATTTAGACATGAAATCATTAAACACCCCGGGATTTTATGGAAAGTTACCTGTAGTAGGGGATTTTGTTTCCCGTCAACTACCTAATGATTTTATTTTATCTTGGGATAAATGGTTGCAGAGTTCTCTGGCCGTCAGTAAAGAAAAACTTGCTGGTGACTGGATGCAGGCTTATTTAACCAGCCCTATCTGGCGCTTTGCCTTATCTCCAGGTTTATGTGGAAATGATGCCTGGCTGGGTATTGTAATGCCGAGTGTTGACAGGGTTGGACGCTATTTTCCTTTAACAATAGCTTGCAAAGTTCCGAGTCATTATTCTCTAATAGATTTTTTTGTTAAGGCTAAGCATTGGTTTAATGCCGCTGAAGCCGTTGCTATTTCAGCTTTGGAGGATGATCTATCTATTATAGATTTTGAACAAATGGTTCAGGAAATTAGTTTGTTAGCCGTTAAACAGTTACAACAGAAAGAGATTGATTTAACACAAGATGATTTGCCACATGTCTCAATACTCTTTTCAGAATATAGCAATGAAATTGTGCAAGTTAACAACATTAATACTCAACTAGCCTCATTGCTAAAAGCAAATACTGAAGGTTATAGTTTATGGAGTACTGCTGGTTCAGAACAGATAAGACCAGGATGTATGGTTTTAAAAGGTATGCCAGCTGTTAGCATTTATACGGGGTTTATAACAGGTAAATTTCAACAACAAGAGTGGCACCTTAGCCAACAGTTTTTAGAAAAAAATACCGACTCAGAAATAATTGTAGCGAAAGAATTATTGCCAGAACAAAGAAAACAGTTGGAGATAGAAAACCCGAGAGATAACGTTTTAATAAATGCCATTTATTCATTGCCAGAGCAAAGAGCTTCAGTAGAAACATTTTGGCGCTCATTTTCTAAAACAGATAAAGGTAATTTAAGAAGATTAAATGAAGACGCGATATTGGATCGTCCTGATTTAGGCTTATGGGCAGTAGCCGATGGAATGGGAGGGCACCAGGCAGGGGATTTGGCAAGTAGAACACTTATTCATACCTTGAATAAACTATCATATGATAGCAGTTTAGAGGCTTATTTAAGCAAAGTTAAAGAGCTTATCAACACAGTTAATACTGAATTAAGAGCAATATCTAAAGTTAGTTATGAGCGTCAGATAATTGGTAGTACTGTTGTAACATTAGTAGCCAGCCCAGATTATTTTGCTTGTCTGTGGGCGGGTGATAGCCGGTTATATCGTTTACGAAATAAAAAGTTGGTTCAGTTAACGGTTGATCATTGTGAACAAAATGAAGAGGTTGATTTACTGGATAATGATTCAGCTAGTACTTTAAAGCAAAATAATGTGATTACACGAGCCGTTGGCGCTTTTGATGAATTAGAACTTGATTGTCAAATTATTGATACGAAAGTGGGCGATCTTTATTTATTAAGTAGTGATGGTTTGGATAAAGAAATGACATTTAAAGAAATTGAGTTAGTATTAAATAACAATATATATAGCGATAGTGTTGAAGTATTACTTGAAACTGTTTTGAGCCGAAAAGGGCGAGATAATATAAGTGTTATTGTGGTTGAAATAATGCGGTAAAGAGCTGTATTATTAATGCTTAATTGTGATAAAGTAAGTAGAAATAATAATTGTTTTTATTTGTGGTGGCGAGTTATTTACACAGGGGTATAAAGATATTTATATTCCTGCACGGTTAAAATTTCAGTTTTATAGAGAGTTGTTTTAATGGCAATAGAAATAGAAAAATATTTAACAGAAATTAGTCCTGAAAATATCTGTGGTGATGACCTGGAATACGATGCTGAATTTATGGCATTGGAGCAAGAGGTTCAAGGAAAGGAAGAACAAACAATGGGTGATTCAGTCATTGAAGCTGAACCTCCTAATTGGCGAGAAGTAAAAAAGCAAGCTGAAAATATATTGGCTCGAACGCGTGATTTAAGGGTTTGTGTTTATTTGTTAAAGGCATTAACAGAAACAGAGGGAATCCTTGGCCTTGCTGATGGTATGGCTTTACTTAAACAAACAACAGCAAAATTTTGGCTATATGTACACCCAGAATTAGACCCTGATGATGATAATGATCCAACCGAAAGGATTAATATCTTAATGTCTTTATGTGACTTTGATAGTTTTTTAAAGCCATTACAAAATATACCCTTAGTTGAATCAAAAGCACTGGGGCGGTTTAGTTTAAGAGATATTCAAATTGCCAATGGCACAATAACCATTGCTAACTCAGAAAGTGAGTCAGAACCACCTCAAATGGCAGCGATTGATGCTGCTTTTCAAGATTGTGATGCTGAAATAGTTTTAGCAACAGCTAAAGCCATTAATGATACCCAAGATAATTTGAATCAAATGGAAGCATTTATTACTGATAATGTTGGTATTAATGATGCGGCTAGTTTCACAGAATTAAGAACTTTATTGAAAGAAATTAATACCACTATTTCTGGACAAATCGAAAAATTAGGCTTAAATGATGCAGTAGAAGAGAGTGATGTAGTAGATGATGATTCTGAAAATAATACACAATCAGTAATATCAAAAGGGGCAAAATCTGCAAGTGGACTATTAAGTATTAATAGCAACCAAGATGTGACTAAAGTACTAAATTTAATTAGTGAATATTACAAAAAAAATGAACCATCAAGTCCAATACCTATGATGTTAGAAAGAGTGTCGCGCTTGGTTGGCAAAAATTTTATGGAAGTTTTACAAGATATAGCCCCCAATGGTGTTGAACAGGTGGATTTTTTATGTGGTCTTTCAAATAATGATAATGATAATGAATAGTTTGAATTGAGTTAAATAGAGGAGAATGCAAATGGCGGAAAGTAGTCAAAAGTTTATAGCTCGAAATAGGGCTCCTAGAGTTCAAATAGAGTACGATGTAGAGCTTTATGGAGCAGAAAAAAAAGTTCAATTACCTTTTGTAATGGGGGTTATGGCAGACCTATCTGGAAAGCCAGCAGATCCTTTAGCTCCTGTAGGGGAGCGCAAAATGCTTGAAATTGATGTGGATAATTTTGATGAACGATTAAAAGCAATGAAGCCACGAACCGCATTTAATGTACCTAATACGATTACTGGTGAAGGAAACTTAAGTGTCGATATTACCTTTGATAGTATGGACGACTTTTCGCCGGCAGCCGTTGCCAGTAAAGTTGATGGTTTAAAGCAGTTGTTAGATGCCAGAACACAGCTCTCCAATTTAATGACTTATATGGATGGTAAAACAGGTGCTGAAGAATTAATTGCCAATGCAATCAGTGATCCTGCATTATTACAATCATTAGCTTCAGCACCAAAACCTGAAGATGATGCACCCGCTGATAAAACACCAGCAGAAGGAGAATAACAATGGCAGAAGCAGAAAGTGCAGAGGTACAAGCAGAAGGTGAGGTTGCAGAAGCGAGTGATTTTTCCTCCCTATTAAATAAAGAATTCAAACCCAAATCAGAAAGAGCTAAGGAAGAAGTTGAAAATGCAGTGTCGACTTTGGCTGAATTTGTTCTAAAAGATACTTCAATTGTTTCAGATGATGCCTTAAATTCTATTCAAGCTGTGATTGCTAAAATTGATGAAAAATTAAGCGAGCAAGTCAATTTAGTTATGCATCACCCTGACTTTCAGCAACTGGAAGGTGCCTGGCGTGGTTTGCATCATCTGGTGAATAATACTGAAACAGATGAAATGCTTAAAATCAGAGTGTTAAATATTTCTAAAAAAGAAGTAGGTAAAACGCTGAAAAAATTTAAAGGGACTGCCTGGGATCAAAGCCCACTTTTCAAAAAACTATATGAAGAAGAGTATGGCACT
>JAJRUF010000205.1 GCA_024277935.1 Gammaproteobacteria bacterium | reverse complement strand
TGAAGGGTTGAGTTATAAAACTGTTCACTGATATGAAAATCTAAAGGGGTAAATTCTAGAACAATTAAGGCTAATAAAAATAGTGTAAAGGGAATAACAAAATGTGTTTTTATAAAATTTTTAAAATTAAGCTGAATGGGGTCGTGCACAAATGTATCCTTCTAGTTATTTTATAATTAAGATAGTGTAGTAAAAAATGGCTTAGTTCAATGTTGATTTTTTTATTGAAAGAGTAAAATCAATTTTTTGAATGTTCTTACTGAATGTAGTTTGCAATATTCCTTATTTATGGTCTGTTATTATCTATTTTATTTGGGGTTCAAGTCCATATAATTTACAATATTTGTTCAGATTAGTTTACAATCTACTATGATTTGTGGTTATTATGTTTTTTTTGGAAATAGACCTTGTTCATTTTGAGCTACCTTAGACAATTGGTATCATCATTATTTTGCCAGTAACCTACTGAGAAAAAATTCCATATTAATTTTGTGCTTTTTTAGACAGAATAAACATACTTTTTTAACCCTTTATAGGGTATCAAAAATGATTCTTTTTTTAGCCTAC
Organism: Gammaproteobacteria bacterium; assembly: GCA_024277935.1. Lineage (GTDB taxonomy): Bacteria > Pseudomonadota > Gammaproteobacteria > Methylococcales > Methylomonadaceae > QPIN01. The sequence goes on along the minus strand of JAJRUF010000205.1, from coordinate 6,700 downwards.
TGTGCTGTTATCTTTAGTCTTTTGTCAGGATTTCTAGCATTGTTGATGCGTCAACGAAACACTTTTTCAGCTCTTTTCATCTATGGTTTGGAAAAAATACCCAAGCTACCTCAAAGTTATTTACAAATAATTAATACCTGTCTATCTGAAAAATATTATCCTTTATATTTACAACGTCTAGTTTTTTTTCTGTTAGGTATTTCTGGTGTATTTGCAGTACTCGCTGGCTTAAGCATTTTAATAAATCAAGGTGTTGAAACCGACCAGCTAAGTCTAGGGTTACCTTGGCTTCCTTGGCATGTGCGTTTTGATAGTTTGTCAGGATTATTTTATTTAATTATTGGTATCGCTGTTATTGCAACCAGTCTATATGGCCCAGGTTATGTTAAAGGTTACGATGAACAACACCATCCATTTGCTGTATTAGGCTTGTTTACCGGGATTTTTATTGCAGGCATGCTGATGGTGTTGCTAGCTGATGATGCTTTCTTTTTTATGATTGCCTGGGAATTGATGTCTGTAAGCAGTTATTTTCTGGTTGCATTTCAGCATGAACAATCAGCAAATCGTCGTGCCGCTTTTTTGTATTTAATTATGGCACAAGTGGGTGCTATGTTTATTATCCTAGGCTTTGGAGTATTAACCAGTTACGCAGATGGTTACAGTTTTACTTTTGATGCCTTGCGTCATGCAGAGTTATCTACAAGTTGGGCAACTATTGCTTTTGTTTTATCATTGATAGGTTTTGGTATGAAAGCCGGGCTAGTCCCCGTACATGTTTGGTTACCAGAGGCGCATCCGGTTGCTCCATCACATATTTCAGCTTTAATGAGTGGTGTAATGCTCAAGGTCGCTTTATATGGCATGATTCGTTTTTGTTTTGATTTGCTGGGTGATGTCCAAACACAATGGGGGGTTGTGTTGATCATTATTGGCGCAATTTCTGCCTTAGGGGGTATTTTTTATGCACTGATGCAAACGAATCTAAAACGACTGTTAGCTTATAGTTCTGTGGAAAATATGGGTATTATTTTTATGGTGCTGGGGTTATCCATTATTTTTCAAGCTCAAGGGCATCCTGAAATAGCTGCACTGGGATTTATTGCCGCTTTATTTCATGCTTTTAATCATTCTTTATTTAAAAGCTTATTGTTTTTGGGGGCAGGGGTTATTCAACATCAAGTGCATGAATTAAATATTGGCCTGATGGGGGGATTAATTAAACGCATGCCACATACCAGCAAGCTCATGTTAGTGGCTTGTATGAGTATTTCTTCTTTACCTCTTTTTAATGGTTTTGTTTCCGAATGGCTAGCCTTTCAAACGGCTTTACAAGTTGATGTACTTGAAGATGGTGTGTTGCGTAGTTTAATTCCTGTTGCTGCAGCTGCGCTTGCATTAACAGCCGCTTTGGCTGCCGCCTGTTTTGTTAAAGTTTATGGCATTGTATTTCTTGGGCAAGCGCGTTCTCGAAATAGTGAAAAGGCACAAGAAATTGACGATAAAGGTATGTTGGCAGGATTAAGTTTATTGGCCGGGCTGTGTTTTTTGTTCGGGGTTTTTCCTGCCATTATTATTCAGTTTCTTAATCAAGTAGCGAGTCAAATTTTAGCACAAAGTTCAGCGAATACCATTAATATTGATTGGCTTTGGTTAACACCTGTTTCAGCAGAACATGCTTCGTATGCGGCACCTTTAGTATTAATGGGAGTATTAATTGCTGGTGCTATTTGCTATCGATATTTACGCAGAGACCCTGCTATGGCATTACGTAAGTCAGATACCTGGGATTGTGGATATGGTGGTTTAACACCTAGAATGCAGTACGATTGTATTTCTTTTAGTATGCCCCTCAGGCGTATTTTTAGCAAGGTCTGGCAGATAGAAGAAACTATTGATAAGCAGCAGCAAGGTGCACACTCTCAACAGGTCACAGATATACAATATCAATTGAGTATTCAAGATTATAGCTGGGCAAAAATTTATTATCCGATCGAAAAAATGGTTAATCATTTGGCTCGGTTGGTTGGGCGTATTCAGACTGGAAATATTAGGGTTTATTTAGCCTATTCTTTCGCAACTTTAATTGTATTGTTATGGATGGTCAGTTAATGAATTGGTTACTAGCACTGATACAAACGTTACTTTTTGTTTCCTTAGCCCCCTTATTGGCTGGCTGGATAAAATTTTGTAAATGTTATTTACAAAACCGAAAAGCACCGTCTTTATTTCAACCTTATCGTGATTTGTGGAAATTAACCCATAAACAACCCGTTGTTTCTGAGCAAGCATCCTGGCTGTTTGTTATTGCCCCCTATATTATTTTTTCGGCTATGGTCTTGGCTGCTAGTGTAGTCCCTTTAATAGCCGTTAATCTACCTACGGCAGCTAGTGCAGATATTATAGTTTTGGTTGGTTTTTTCGCATTTGCCCGTTTTTTTCTAACCCTGGCAGGGTTAGATGTTGGTACAGCCTTTGGTGGTATGGGGGCTTCTCGAGAAATGACTATTTCATCCTTAGCAGAACCGGCTATGTTAATGGCTATTTTTACTTTAACGATGACCGCTTCCAGTACTAATCTATCGTTTGCAATTGGCTATGTATTAGAGCATGGCACGGTACTTCGCCCTTCTTTTATATTTGCTTTATTTGCAATGATATTGGTAGCAATCGCTGAAACAGGAAGAATTCCCGTGGATAACCCAGCTACTCACCTGGAACTGACCATGATTCACGAAGCGATGATTTTAGAATACAGTGGTAGGCACTTGGCATTGATTGAATGGGCAAGCCAGTTAAAACTGATGTTATATGGGGTTTTAATCGCCAATATCTTCTTTCCGTGGGGTATTGCAGAGCAATTAAGCTTTTCGGCATTAGGCTATGGTTTATTAAATATTTTAGCTAAGTTGGCAGTATTGGCTTTGTTATTAGCGGTATCAGAAACCTTATTTGCCAAAATGCGTTTATTTAGAGTGCAGGAATACCTTAGCTTTGCCTATCTGTTGGCTTTATTGGGACTGTTAAGCCATATTATTTTGGAGTCATAACGCTTATGAATATAGAAAATTTAGATTTTTATACCCAAGCTATACTTACTCTAGCAGCATTAATTGGCTTAACTTCTTTTTTAATGCTAGGGCAGGGGCGATTGTTAAGGCTGGTCTTTGTCTTTGCTTTACAAGGTTTACTGTTAGCAATAGCAACTGCTTTGGCAGCCTATAGTCTTAATGAACCTCATTTATATATTTCAGCCGTTATAACTTTAGCATTAAAAGTCTTTCTTATACCCTGGATGATTAGGCGGCAAATTTTCAAGATGAATATACATCGCGATACCGAAGCCTTAAAAAATAAAACGGCGGTCATGTTAGGAGGAGCAAGCCTAGTGGTATTTAGTTATTATGTCTTACACCCTGTTTTGCATAATACTCCTGTGGTGATGTTAAATGCTCTGGCAACCAGTTTATCAGTAGTTTTATTAGGTATGTTACTGATGATTTCTCATCGTCAAGCTATCGCACATGTCGTCGGTTTTATGTCAATAGAAAATGGCTTGTTTTTTGCTGCGATTGTATCGACGAATGGGATGCCTATGGTCGTTGAGCTGGGTATTGCTTTTGATGTACTGGTGGCAGCCATTTTATTTGGTATCTTTTTTCTCCATATTCGTAGCAGTATTGATTCCTTAGATGTCGATATGCTAAACCGCTTAAATGAGGTAGATAAATGATAGCGGTCTATTTGTTATTACTACTGTCGGTAACAGGTATTTTTTATTTTGCTTTGCTAGGGCATAGACCACAAGTGGGTCGAATTAATACCTGGTTTAATACTGCCAGTTTTCTAATCACTGTTTGGCTAGCAATAAATATCTTTTTAAATGGCAATATTATTTCTGCTAATCAACTTTTTATTGTTGATTCATTTAATATTTATCTAATTGTCTTAACTGCTTTTGTTGGGTTGACAACCTCTATCTTCTCGGATGCTTACATGGCACATGAGAAGGAAATCGGCAGACTCACCGACAAACGTTTAAAAGTATATTATGCCATGTATCAAGGCTTTATGCTTGCCATGTACCTAGTCTTGGTGAGTAATAATATGGGCATGATGTGGGTTGCTATGGAAGCGGCAACTTTAGCAACCGTGATGTTGGTCAGTTTATATCGCACTCCTGAGTCCATTGAAGCAGCATGGAAGTACTTTATCCTTTGCGGTGTTGGGATTGCACAAGCCATGTTTGGTACTATTTTATTGTATTACGCCGCGATACAAATTGGCGATGTTGAAAATGCCCTGTTATGGTCTGTATTGTATGAAAGCGCTGAACACCTTAACCCCGAAATTATGGAAATAGCTTTTGTTTTTATGCTGGTGGGTTACGGTACAAAAATCGGTTTAGTGCCTTTGCATAATTGGTTACCAGATGCCCATTCAGAAGGCCCTACCCCCATGTCGGCTGTATTGTCAGGATTATTGTTAAATGATGCACTGTATGCGGTAGTGCGGAATAAAATGCTGGTGGATGGGGCAACTCAATCTCATATTGCTGGTTTTTTTATGATGGGTTTTGGTTTGTTATCATTTTTAGTCGCAGCGATATTTTTAAATCGACAAAAAGATATTAAACGTTTATTTAGTTATTCCTCAATTGAACATATGGGCTTGATGACCTTTTCCTTTGGCTTAGGTACACCTCTATCCACATTTGCTGCCTTACTACACATGATGGTTCATTCACTGACAAAATCGGCCATTTTTGTTACCGTGGGGCATGCCTCACAAATTGCTGGTACACAGCGTATTGAAAAAATTCGTGGCTTGATAAAAACTCAACCTACAGTAGGTTGGGGCTTGTTAATAGGTACCTTGGCAATTGCTGGATTTCCTCCTTTTGGAGTTTTTACCAGTGAATTTTTGGTTCTATTGGCAACCATGCAAAGTTATCCTTGGCTTACCCCTTTATTATTACTGGGTATAGGTCTTGCGGGTGCAGGATTATTTAGAAATATTCAACCGATGGTTTATGGCAAACAATCTGATGGGCAACTTCCTGTCCAAGCTAATTTATGGCCGGTGATGATCCATTTGGCTTTAGTGTTATGGCTAGGCTTGGCAATCCCTACGTTTTTAGCCGACTGGTTTAGTCAGGCAACTGTATTGATTTCAGGGAGTGCACCTTTATGAGTCAAAATAATACCAATTGGAAAGAGTCATTTCTTACTCAGCTAAAAAAAGTGGGTATGGACATTGAAGTATCCTCTATATCTTCAATGGCAATCTGGCAAATTCCAGCTGAATATTGGCGATTTATCGCAGAACAAGGTGAGCTACTTTCTTTGCGTTGGGTTTCTGGCTGGGCTGAACAACAATCCCCCCATTATATTGTAAATTCGATATTTGAAAAACAAGGCCTTTATCTATTATTTCGTACCATGGTTACTGAGGAAAAACCAAGTATTCCTTCGCAAGCAACTGTTTATCCAGCCGCTAGCCGAAGTGAACGCCATACTCAGGATATGTTGGGTATTGATTTTACCGGCCATCCTGATAACCGCCCTTGGTTACGGCATAAAGCCTGGAATAAAAATCAATACCCATTACGGTCAGACTTTCCTTTAATGGGGACACCTAAAGATATTACCGAAGCAGATATGGATTATCAGTTTGTCAAAGCCAGAGGTGCTGGCGTATATGAAATACCAGTTGGCCCTGTTCATGCTGGAATTATTGAACCAGGTCATTTTCGTTTTCAGGCGGTTGGAGAAACGATTTTAAACCTGGAAGAACGGCTGGGATATGTTCATAAAGGTATTGAAAAATTAGCTGTAAATAAAACGCCTGAACAGTTGGTTAAACTGGCAGGCCGTATTTCTGGTGATAGTACTGTGGCACATAGTTGGGCCGCCTGTAGAGCGATGGAACAGGCAACAGGTATCACCATTCCAAAAGATACCGCATTGATAAGAGGTATTTTGCTTGAACGCGAGCGTATTGCAAATCATTTAGGTGATATTGGTGCTATTTGTAATGATGTGGGTTTTGCCTTTGCTCAAATGCAATTTAGTCGCCTACGTGAGTTATGGCTGCGTACCAATGCACAATGTTTTAAACATCGCTTATTAATGGATTGTATTGTACTTGGGGGGGGTAATAGCGCGTTATCTGGCTCAGATTATCAGCTAATGCTGTTGGAATTAAAAGGCTTAAGAAAAGAGTTGGATGAGATTTTACCCGCTATAGATTTGAATTCATCATTAGAAGATAGATTGTTTACTGCAGGGTATTTATCTGAAAAAACAGCCACTGCTTTTGGCTCAATAGGTTATGTTGGACGTGCTAGTGGCCAAGATTTTGATGTACGTAGAGATGTAGCTTATCCTCCTTATGATCAACTAGCTTTTAAAGTAGCGCTTGAGCATCAAGGGGACGTTGCTTCAAGAGTTTGGGTGCGGGTTAAGGAAATTTTTGCCTCGATTAAATTATTACAGCAAATGTACGAACAAAGCCCTAAAGGGGAGCTCACTTCAACATGGCAAGTACCTGCTGAGAATAGTGAGGGTGTGGGTATTATTGAAGGCTGGAGAGAAGAAATTGTTACTTATATACGCTTTACTAACAACAATCAAATCGCTCGTTTTTACCCAAGAGACCCCAGTGTTATCAATTGGCCTGCTTTAGAAAAAATTGTTTT
>JAJRUF010000204.1 GCA_024277935.1 Gammaproteobacteria bacterium | reverse complement strand
AAATCCTTATTTATCGTCATCGCCTGCAAAGGAGTATCAGCCTGCCTGCTGTACAACCATCCATCACGGTAATATCCTGTATCTATCCCAACAACTTCATGCCCTCGCTGCATTAGGATTGGCGCAAGCAATGATCCAATATACCCTTCTGTTCCTGTTACAAGTACTCTCATAAATTTATACCTTATTTAATTTCCCACAATCACTTCAAAAATTCACCACGGTTGCAAACAATAATAATTCAACTAGTTGCCCTACCAACCTTAATTCAAATTAAAATGTTTTTCCGCCATGTTTTTTATTTCTTCTCCAATTACCAGGCTAGCTGTCGCTGCCGGTGAAGGGGCGTTTAACACGTGAATACTGTCTTCCGAGTATTCAATTTTAAAATCTTCTCTGGTATCACCATCTAAACTTACGTACTGTGCCCTGACACCTGCTCGACCCGGAATTATATCGCTCATTGTTAATGAAGGAATCATTCTCTGAAGAGTTTCCAAAAATAATCTTTTTGAAAATGACCGGCGATACTCATTAACTGCAAACCCCAAATTACCGGCTAGCAGTTTCCATGTGCCTGAATATGTTAATGCATCAAATGCATCATAGAAATCGAAATCAGTTTTTTTATAACCTTCTCGTTTAAAAGTTAAAACAGCATTTGGGCCGCACTCCACTTCTCCATCGATCATACGAGTGAAATGGACACCTAAAAAAGGAAACTTTGGATTGGGCACTGGATAAATAAGGCTATTTACTTTATGTTTTGCATGATCAGCCAATTCATAGTAATCACCTCTAAACCCAACAATCCGCTCTTTTAATTGAATCTTATCCATCCTCGCCAGCCTGTCTGCCTGCAAGCCACCACAAAATATAATTTTTCTGGCTCTGAAATGCTGGTGATTAGTCAGTATATTGTTAAATCCTGAACCAGAATCAATTGATTTCACTTCCTGGGATGTCAATAAAGATGTAGCATTATTAACACCTCTAATAATTTCAACCATCTTGTTTGTCACTGCTACAAAATTAATAATTCCGGTGGAAGGTACCGAAACACCAGCAATACATTCGACAAATGGCTCAATCTCTTTTACCTGTTCAGCTGTTATTTCTTCAATACCCTGAATATTATTAGCCAACCCATTCTTCAGTATATTTTTTAGAAATGGCAATTCTGAATTATCTGCGGCCACAACAACTTTCCCACAAACTTCATGATCTATTTTGTACTCTTTGGCAAACTCTAAAAGCCTGTTTCTCCCCCTTACGCAAAAATCTGCTTTCTTTGAACCCGGCTTATAATACAACCCGGAGTGAATCACTCCAGAGTTATGGCCTGTTTGATGCCGGCCAAAATCAGCTTCTTTTTCCAGTAAAAGAATTTTTAATTGCGGATAGGAAATTTGTAGATTATAAGCGGCCGATACTCCAACGATACCTCCTCCCACTATAGCAAAATCATAAACTGTATCCATGCTACTTACTTCTACGCCCCATCATCAGTCTATAATTTTCACTTCTGGAATGGGCACAACAAATTTCCCACCCCACTCACTTATGTAACTATGCTGTTTAGATATCTCATCTATCAAATTCCACGGCAAAACCAGAATGTAGTCCGGCATGGTTTCTTTTATCACGGCAGGATCCAAAATGGGCAATCGACAGCCCGGTGTAAACTTCCCCTGCTTTTGTGTGCTTAAATCTACTGTATAGTCCAGGAAATCTTGCCTGATTGCGCAATAATTTAATAACGTATTACCTTTGCCAGGAGCCCCGTAACCCACTACCTTTTTTCCCGAATCTTTGGCCTCTATTAAAAAAGACAATAATTTCCGTTTTGTTTCTTTTACCTGCTCTTCGTATTTTTTGTAAATATTCAGATCATTAATCCCAAATGAAATTTCCTTTTCAATAAGATTTTTCACATTATCCGAGACCTCTCTACTGCTATCCGTGTCATGCTTTCCATATATCCTTAGAGACCCTCCATGAGTTGAGATTTCTTCAACATCAAATAGTGTAATACCATGATGTGCAAAAATTTTCCGCACTGTAAAGAAAGATAAATAGGAGAAATGCTCATGATAAATTGTATCAAACTGATTTAACTTAATTAAATTTAAAAGATGAGGAAACTCCATCGTGATCGTTCCCGCTTCACTGAGAAGAACTTTCATCCCTTTAACGAAGTCATTTATATCCGGGACATGCGCGAGAACATTATTCCCCAGCAACAAGTCAGCTGAGCCAAACTCAGACCTCAAACTCTCGGCAGTACGCTCTCCAAAAAACCGAATGGTAGTTCGAATACCTTTTTCTATCGCTGCGCCAGCAACATTTGCAGCAGGCTCTACGCCAAGCACAGGTATATTAGTATTAACAAAATGCTGTAACAAATAGCCATCGTTGCTCGCAATTTCCACAACTAGAGACGCTTCATTTAACGCTAGCTCAGCGACCATCTTTTCCGTGTATTTCTTTGCATGACCAACCCAACTAGTAGAAAATGATGAAAAATAATCATAATCACTGAAAATCTCTTCGGGCGAAACAAATTCATCCAGCTGGACCAACCAGCACTCGGTACATACAAACGCATGTAAAGGATAAAATGCTTCATACTTATTTAATTCACTTGGTAAAATGTGCGTCTGACAAAGCGGTGACATCCCCAAATCTACAAAACTATGTTCAATTTGCGCCCCACAAAACCTGCATTTTGGCATTAGAGTTTCTTTGTTTGCCATATTTACCTTCTATCTTTATAAGTTAAATATCAGTTGTTAGTTTTTAAAGGTTAGGCAATTAGCGCGCCCTGATTCACAATAGATCCACTGTGACGCGACCAACTTTTTAAAGAGAGACTAATTAGTAAATTTCTCATTACTGAATTGTTTCCCCGGTTAACCTTCCCATCTGCCCACTAAATTGCCCAATTGTCTGTTTACGGTTGACTTATCACGGCAGTTTCACAGTAAGCTTAGTACAAAACTTAGCTACTTACTTGATTGATTAACATGATTGTGAATTTAGTGCTTTTCGGTTAATCGCCCGGCATTCTGAAGCATGACTGCGGGAAGCTGACCCATTAAAACTCTTTAATTAAAACAATCACTGCAAATTAAAACCAAGCCCATGGGGTGAACAGCTGACATAAAGCACTCCCAGACCTCCATCAGGTCATAACCCACCAATTTCGGTCCATATCATGCTCTCCGCTTAGCCATTGGGCTGAAAACGTTAGCAGTAACATGCTCTTGCCAGGATCTTGAGCTCAACTTGTTACTGGTAACAAGTTCTGATTACCATAGATCAAATTTTACATCTATACTAAATAAGATATCGCTATAAAAGTAAAAGCTCATACTCGTAAAATGCGGTTTTAACGCCCATAAACGCTTATTGAAGAATAGGACTTTATATTTACACAGGAAATACTAACCAATTAATTGCCATAGACAATTAGCATAGGGAGACTATAATCAAGAGTCTCACGTTATACTTCTGTGGTTTGGATTGATTTACTAATTATATTGTGTCAGCAATATTCACCCACTCTGATTAATAAAAACGCATGAAAATTAATTTGCTGCACGTGACCTTTGATATGCACATTGGCGGCACCGAACAGGTCATAAAAAATCTTGTTGAAGCCACGGACAAAGCTAAATTTAACACTTCTATTCTATGCATTGAATCGCCTATAGGTCCCTTTGGAAAAATACTTTCGAAAAAAGGTTACCAAATTGACTCAATGTCACGAAAAGAAGGTTTTGATATAAAACTGATTTTTGAAATAAGAAAATATGTTATTCGGCACAAAATTGATGTGCTGCATTGCCACCAATATACACCGTGGGTATATGGAGTATTGGCCAGTATATTGACCGGTGCAAAAGTGATTTTTACGGAACACGGAAGATTTTACCCGGATCGCAGTAGCTGGAAAAGAAAATATGTCAATCCATTCCTGATCAAGCTAACAGATCATGTTACTGCAATTTCAAAAGCCACTAAACAGGCATTGGTTGATTATGAATATATTCCGGCTTCTAAAATAGAAGTCATCTACAATGGAATTGCTGAACTTGAAGGCAATATTACCGCCTCTCAACAGTTACGCAAAAAACTTTCAATTCCAGAAGACACTCTCATATTGGGCACGATTGCTCGTCTTGACCCCATTAAAAACCATCGCTTATTAATTTCTTCTTTTGCAAGAGCTCAAAAAAAGCACCCCAAATTAATGTTGCTCATCGTTGGGGATGGTGAAACACGCTCAAACCTTGAGGGATTAGCAGAGCAACTCGACATCTCTGACATGGTTTTTTTTACTGGCTTCCAGGCTAACCCCGTGGATTACCTGCAACTGATGGACATTTTTCTACTTCCATCACTCAGCGAAGGCACTGCGATGACCTTATTGGAAGCAATGAGCTTGTCCAAGCCATGCATAGTTACCGATGTTGGCGGAAACCCAGAAATCATTAAAGATAAAGTAAATGGCCTTGTAACACTAAGCAATGATGAAAACATGTTGACAGCAGCCTGTGATTTGCTACTAAAAGACCGAAAATTAAGAAAAAAACTTGGTGATGCGGGCAGGACGCAGTTTGAAAAGAAGTTCACTGTTCAAAATATGCTAAAAAATTACCAGAAAATTTACCAGTAGCACGGGGATTAAGTGATACTATGCTAAGCTTGTAACACCAGCCACGGCTGGATCCTTCAATCAAATTATTCTGCGCCACTGGAATTGATTATATTTATTAACCATCAATATGAATGAAGCATTAGTTTCTGTCATTATACCGGCATTCAATTCTGAAAAATACATCACTGAATGTATTGATAGTGTACTCACTCAAACATATCAAAATATTGAAATTATCATTGTCAATGATGGCTCTACCGACAATACCGTGGACATCGTCTCAGAATATAAAAACGATCAAATAAAGCTATTCCATCAAAAAAACTCAGGGGCAGCGGCAGCAAGGAACCATGGCATAAAACAAGCATCTGGCGTCTGGATAGCATTTATTGATGCTGATGATATCTGGCTTCCTGACAAGTTGCAAAAACAGCTGAAACATTGCGCAAATCAGGGCTGGTCTCATACTGACATGTTCTTTCATGGCGATGTTTATCCTAAACACACTAAAAACACAGCGTTTACTTCAAAACATTCTGGCTTCATCCTGAAAAACCTGCTAATAGAAAACTCTATTGGAACCTCAAGTGTACTTATAAAAAAAGAGATACTCCAGGAATTAGGCGGTTTTAATACGGATTTACGCGCTCTTCAAGACTGGGAGTTATGGCTGAGGGTCGCTGAAAAACATCAGGTCTGTTATTTCGATGAACCCCTGGTATATTACAGGGTACATTCAAGCTCTGTCTCTCGTAACGTAAGAAAGACTTTGCCTTGCCACCTCAATCTGATTGATAGCACCTTCTCACAACAAGGCATCGCCCGGCACCTACAGGAATTAAAACATGAAGCACTTTCTCGATCCTGCCAAATCTGTTCTCAAATAGCTGAACAGGAGGACGATTACCTGTTTTCATGTTCTTGCGCCATCAAATCCCTCCGTTATCAACCTCAGGACACGTCTAATTACTCTAGGTTAATCAAGATAATCATCAAAACTATCGTTTCTTTTTTCAGGAACAGCCATAAATCAAAGGCGTTATAGCCAGCCATTTGAAGCAACTTCAACATAATTTTTTCATAGAAAACTCCTCAGTTTAGTTTACGAGTATTTTCTACTTTTGACTCCGATTATTTTTCGGAGGGATTACAGCTATAGCTTTAATACACTTTTTCGAGAATAAAAGGCTTCGGCAATACGCGATGGCGAATTTGATTCCATGCCGCGTATACGCATTAATGACCAAAATAAATCATCGGTAAACCATGCTTTAGTTCTCTGAGAATTATACACCTGTTGCAAATATTTGATTTTTTTCAAACCCGTCGCCTCGTCCAGATGAACAAATGTATTCGGCACTCCAATATCACCATCCCATTTAGGGATTTCATATTCCAGGATTAAATGATTACGAAAGGTGTTCCAGGTTAACTCTGATATCAATCTGTGATCCTGGTGCAAATCTTGTCGGTAATGAGTGAAAATCAGATCTGGATCGCCCCCCCCCTTTAGAGACTCAAAAGTATTTTTTAAATCTTCGCCATGATAAGGAAAAAAGCCATCCTTAAAATCTAAAATCTTTAAATCAAACGTTGCAGCATTCTCGCAATAAAGTTTTGCAGCTATAGTTGCTTCTGCTTTTCTTTTTTCAGTTGATGAAAAAACAATCCAGGTTATATTCACAAGGGGATTATCTTTAATAATTGAAAGTATAGTTCCACCACAACCGATTTCAATATCATCACAATGCGCCCCCATTGCCATAATGGTTAAAGGCTCCATGTGTTTATTAAGCTTGAGGTTTATCATTAATTCTCAACAGTCCCATTCAAAATGTGATTTTAAAATTATTTTGATTTAACACCACTGGCTTTCTATTCACCATCAAAATATTAAAGCCCTTCCCAGTTAGCTGTTGAATTTGTGCGAAATGGCTTCCAAAACAAAAAATCTCTAAACAATCGATTTTTATGCCAATACATGCGACGAACAAGCTCAACATAGATAGATAGTGACTCACCAGGACCGAGCTCAGCTTTTGAGGTGGCAAAAAAATAGTACATGTGAATTCTCCAGTTTTGAAAACGCATTGGCTTTTTACTATTTGGTTGAAAGTGCTCAACCAATGCATTTTCATTCTGCATAGAAGTAGATGACTCTTTATCCATTCTTCGATAAAACAAATAATCAGGCACCTCCAGAAATTTACCGTACAGAGCCAATTCACACATCAAGCAACTATCAGAAGCAAAAAACGGAAGATTCAGGTAGGTCTTACTTAATGCATCACTACGAATCAAACCATTCATAATATTATTCAGTCTAATGTTATCTATAGTATGTAACATACGCTCTTTGGGGCTATCAGAAAATGTACTAAGAGCATCCGAATATTCAAAATAGTTTTCTAACCTATTTGAAAATAACCGAGTCCGGGGAAAGACTAGTACAACATCCGGCCTTAACTCCAGCGCAGCGACACATTGCTCAAAGAAACTGGGAGCACAATAATCATTTGAAGATGCCCACTTGAAATACTTCCCCCTTGACAGCTTAAAAACATTATTGTAATTTTCTGTCACGCCTATGTTTTCATTATTACGTATATATTGGATGCGCGGGTCCTTAGAGGCATATTCTTCACATATTGACTGAGTACTATCCGTGGAAGCATTATCTGATATGATTAGTTCAAAATCAGTAAAGGTTTGATTGAGAACTGAATCTATAGCGTCACAGATATCCCGCTCACTATTATATGCAGGCATCCCGATACTGAGTAAAGGCTTTTTATCTTTCATTATTAATTACTTTCTATTAAAGAGCAACTTTCAAAACCACTAGCAGCTAAAGCCACTTATTCAGCTTTGCAAACCCGGCTAGAGCATGAATACATTCTTAATCATTAATTTTCACGCGGCGGAGCCAAATGTTTTGGCAACCAAGGCGATTTAGACCTGAGAAATGACAGCGCAGGACGCTCAATTAAAAAAGTCAGAAGAGTTGCCAGCAAAAGAGAAACCACGACAGTTGTCGATATTGCTAAAAAAGCGCCCATCTCTTGCTTATGCAATTCTGGAAGAATACTGTAACCCAAGTTGCGATGGATTAAATACAAAGAAAATGAGATATTTCCAAGCCAGAGTGTAAGTGGATTCACCATGAAGTTTAAGCGACCAGATATCGCGAGTGAAGCTAGAACAATGACCACTGCCGATACAGCGAAGCCTTCAAAACCAGATACAATTGAGGCGGCTATCAAAGCTAAAGCAAGCATAACATACGTGCTTTTACTCACACCGTTTCGAATCGAGTCATAGAGAACTATGCCAATAACGAAAAAATGTGCGTAGTCAAATGCAAACAACATGGCAACAATTCCGCGCTCATCTTCACTGACAGGCGATAAAGTTAATTTCCATACACATGCTAACACCAGCCATATAGAGCACACAGTAATTATGCGCTGGTGCCAACGCAATGCGAATAACCAGGCAACATTGAGATAAAAAGCAAGTTCGACTGTTAAGCTCCAGTACACATTGTCAAAATTATTAAAACCAAAAAACTCTTGGAACATAGTTGTGTTCGCGATAACCCCGTTCCACCAAACTGGCTTTTGAAACACCCAAAACGTTACCAGGGCGACGAACCAAAGTGATGCCCAATACGCCGGATACAGGCGAGAAAGTCGCAAAAATAAGAATTGCGCCGTTGATTCGCATTTGCTCAATGTGGAGTATATCACTATGCCAGAAATAACAAAAAAAAGTTCGACAGAGTAATACCCGAACCGACTGGGCACTACAACGGGAATTGGACTGAGATATTTATCCCAGAATGGAATGTAGTGAGAAAAAACTACCGTTAATGCTGCAACCCCTCTTAGCACATCAATGCCTTGAATGCGCGAAGATGTATCCTTATTTAGGGTTCGATCGATAGCCATACCACATCATGGCCATCAATTCCTTAGGTGTCAAGACTGCCCCTACTCTAATATTACCCAACTCTACCGTTTTGATAACTTTATCAAAACAGGGAGCCACCTTTAAAATATTGTGATAAGAAAGTTAATAACTTGCTAAAATAACTCCAATCTTAAACTATCAGGCATCACACTGATTTAAAGAAGATTTTTTACAAACTCGTTAGGCCGAGACAGTCTAAATGTCATGTCAGCTCATGGGCAGGCAGAAGCTGCTACTACAGAAAACAAATGCGGACGGACGCCCCTAAATCATAAAATTGGCTACACTTTGATTATCAGTTTACAAACGCTATTCAAATAGGATTTCATATAATGCCAGCAATAAGTAATGATAACTTTATATACATACTAGCATTAAAGGCTGGTGATGAAGTAGAAGTTAAATCAATCGATGAAATTTTATCCACTCTAGATGACAAGGGCAGGCTTGATCTTTTGCCTTTCATGCCAGAAATGAAGAAATTTTGCGGCAAGAAGTTCAAGGTATACAAAAGGGCAGATAAAACTTGTGACACTATATTTCAGACCGGAGGACGCCGGTTATTTCATAGCGTCCATTTGGAAAATGTACGCTGTGATGGCCAAACTCATGGAGGGTGCGATGCATCCTGCCTAATCTTCTGGAAAGAAGCATGGTTAAAATTACCTGGAGCAGCCGATAAAGTAAATGCCACAAATAATATAATTCCCGTTTCAGGTGATGTAAAAATAAAACCATGCAATAACGTATGCTCAGAGGAAGTAATTACAGAAAACACTATATTGGAAAACAATAAAAATGATGGCGACTACTATTCTTGCCAAACAACCCGCCTCTTTGAAGCAACAGCACCATTACCATGGTGGGATATCAAGCAATATCTACGTGACCTTCGCAGCGGCAACGTTCGATTCGGCAGGATGCTTAACACTTTCATCTTTACCGCTTACAAAAAACTAATTCAAACCGGAATAGCGCATAATTTATTGCATTATGTATACGAAAAGATACGTAGGGTTACGAATTGGGGTGAATGGCCATATCAGCAAGGTAAGTGCGTTGGAAAAACACCTTCACAACCCCTGAATTTACAACCAGGTGACTTGATTGAAGTTAAACCTTACGATGAGATACTAAAGACATTAAATGAAAAAAACAAAAATCGTGGATTATATTTTGATGCGGAAATGGTGCCATATTGCGGTAAAAAATTTAGAGTTCTAAAACGTGTTGAACATATGCTTGAAGAACGAACAGGAAAATTGATTAAATTACCAAATGATTGCGTTATATTAGAGGGGGCGGTGTGCCAGTCTGATTATAGCGAAAAAAGACTATTTTGCCCCAGGAGTATTTATTCCTATTGGCGTGAAACCTGGCTAAATAGAGTAGATGAGTAATTGGCAAGTCTAAAAGTAATTACGATTTATTTGGTATAGAGCATAGAGGAAAAATCATTATTTAGAAATATTACTGATTTTGATATTGCAAACCTCTCACTTTAGTGCCCGCCAATATTGGAGTTTTCCAGCTTGAACAGACGGCACGGTACTCTTCTGGCATTAAATCTTTCAATAAACCATGAGCTTATTTCTTACTATATTCTCTGAATCCATTTGTCAGCTATTTCTACATATTAACCGTGAGACACTATGACTTCACATCAAGATTTATAGCATATTGATAATATTGTAAATAAAATCATGTCAAATACTGAACATACAGCACTGGTAACAGGCGCAACAAGCGGGATTGGTCTGGCAACAGCAATCATGCTGGCAAAGAATGGCTTTGACGTAATAATGATAGGGCGAAATGATAAAAAACTACTTAAAATACAAGAGGATAATCGTCATTTACCAGGAAGACTAAATTACCATGTAGTTGATTTGGCAAACCCTTCTGATATTGATGCTTTCTCGTCAAAAATCTTGTCTGAAGTGGACAGCATAGGCAGTTTAATTCATTGCGCAGGAATCATTAAAAATGGCGATATTGATAGCCACGGCCCCGAGCTGCTGGATGAGCATTATTCAATCAATGTAAGAGCGCCATATCAGCTAACAAGAAATTTATTGCCAGGGATAAAGTCCTGTTGCGGGCAAATTGTATTTATTAATTCCAGCGCCGCACTACAAAGCACAAGAAAAGACATAATTGCCTATAGCGCATCAAAATACGCTCTTAAGGCGGTTGCGGATGGCGTCAGGGCACGGGTAAACCAGTTTGGTATACGTGTTATTAGCATCTACCCTGGTAGAACCGCCACCCAAATGCAAGAGTCAATATTTCAATATGAAGGCCGAGACTATAAGCCGGAATTGTTAATCCAACCGGAAGACATTGCAAAAACCATTGTATATTCCTTATCATTACCCAACAGCGTTGAGATCACAGATATTTCTATGCGACCACTTAATAAGAAGATCGACTGATTAATATACCTTTACGTACCACTTCGATCTACGGCGTCACTGCAATCTACTCTTTCACAGAGCCTGCCTCCGAAGCGCCTGTATAATTACCTCGACTTCCAAACAATAGCGCACATTCAGGACCCGGCTAGACCGCCCTGACATACGGCGCCAGGGATTTTTGTTGACGACGATTGGCTATAGGCAGATCCCTCGTGAACATGGGGGACACAAACTTTTACAGGAGCGAAAAATAACTTTGAGCGCTGGAGCCTCTGAGAAATCAGAGACTCCATGATTAAAAAGAACTCAATTGATAGTAAAACGACGAGATGCAACCCCGGTATTTCCTGTTTTGTCATTTATCGACACGGTGATGACATACTCCCCGGCTCCAAGAGCAACATTCTTGGTCAATATATTTTTAGCGTTTACATCGCTGGCCACATTAATTGCAACAGTCTGCTCGGCCGAGCCAATCTTATAATACCGGACCTTTAATGTGCTCCAGTCTAAACCTGACTTAGCATCATTAAAGCCTACTTTCAATTCTGTTCCAGTATTATTACCCAAACGCGGCGTGTAGATATTCACCACCGGCAGCTGATAATCATCCGTATAACCCATGCCATCCGTAACAGGGAAATCAATCGGACTACCCAGATCGACCCAGCGTGCAATGGTACGCTTTTCTTCATCCGTTATCCCTGCAATGCTCGGGTGCCCCAGGAAGTCAATATCATCCCCCCGCTCAGAATTTGTTCTACCATCCAGACGTTCGCCCCAAGTAGCCCATACCAAGAGACTTTGTCTGGCCTGAGGCATCCGGATGTACCGACTAACCTGAATAGCATTACTAGAAAAATTACCCGCCTCAGAAAGCTTTGACCACGGATCATTATTCAGAATAAGCTTCTGTCCAGTTCCACCTGCCTGATGACAGGTCACACATCGAGCATTGAGGATTGGCACAATGTCTCGATTAAACTCAACTCCATAAGAATATCCAGGTTTAAAGGTGACACCGGTATCATTCAGCAATGGAACTTTATTTAAGGTTAAATCCCAGACGCCATCTTTAACTTCTGGACCAGCACTATTCACACCCACCACACCCACAATGGGCTTGCCTTTT
>JAJRUF010000203.1 GCA_024277935.1 Gammaproteobacteria bacterium | reverse complement strand
CAAGGAACAGGGTCTCATTTCCATGCGTGAACTCTGGATCGCATTTCACTATCCCGAGTGATTCATGATGAAACGCCGGATGCGGACCCGCACGTCCGGTGTTGTGGGGAGCGGGGGAGAAAAACCCCCGCTTACCCGATTTGGGCCTTTTGATTTAATGCCCATAAGACCAATAATTCATGTCAGAGTCATATGTTATTGGAACTTTACGTCTAATTAATTCCCCATGAATATCATTATATGAAATCTCAACTTCATAATTAATTTCTTTCGGAAAATCCAAAGACAATAATGTGTTAAAACTAATTACAATGTTGCATGTTGCAGAAGGAGCTAATGCAATACCATGTTTTGATTTAAAGGCTTGGACCCAGGAGTCTTTGTCAATTTCTTTCATCTTCACTAACGTCTTAAAATCAGAAGCTATCGTTGAACCTTTATTCTGAAAGTCAATTTGAATTTGAAAGTGTCTTCTTATTTCTGGTTGTACATCTTCTTCAATGCCTAATCTTGTTAACTCTGCTTGGGCTTCAGCAAGAGTAAAAAAACCATTACTTCCAGAAAGTTGCTTTTTTGTTCTTGGGTCTACTAGAATTAATTCATACGGTATCCGATACTTGCCAGTATGAATACGATTTTCGGTATGTGAAAAAATTGTTGGTTTATAACCCCAGTCAGTTGAAGTGGCTTCTTCTTTAGTTATTTCTTTCCACATTATGAAACCAACATCTTTAATTTCAACTCGTCCTAAGTTTAACGCATCCCATCTTCGATTTTGTTCCCAATTTGTGAACATTGTCCAGATAAGAGTTGCTATAGCAATAAGTAATGCAAATAAGGAGATAGCAACCTTGGGATCAGTAAAAAAGTTCTGGCTCGTTGGCATAAATTACTCCCAATTGTTCAATTTATTATTGCGGATCGGGTAAGACTGGACTGTTGCCAGTCCAGCCTCTCCTAAGAACCGTACTTGAGACTTTCGCCTCATACGGCTCAAGCAGTTCAAAGGCAATCCCTTGTGGGGATACCCAGCGTTATTTATAACACCTTTGCAGTACCGTTTTGCAGTCTCTACTCAACAACAAAGTTGAGACGGATGCACACGCCCGAAAGCGTTCATTTGCTTTCCCGTTAAAAGAGATTCCACAAGTTTTCCTGCAATGAACCACCCGTCGGACGTCTGCTCTCTTTAGAGCCGGGTAAGGTTTAAACCCGTATCCACTCCATTACAGAGTGGCCTTCGCTTCTTCCGACATCTCAATCCCGCATCTCCAACAGTGTGCCTTGCGGTTTCACCTGCCTCACTAATGTGAGGCGGAGATACGAGGTTTCCACGTTCCGCATAATTGATCCCGTGAGCAACGTAGGTGCGCCCTCTACGCCGGTGGTTCTACAGTTCCGTGCAGGCCAGTTAGGAGACCTGCAACCTGACCACCCTAGGCAAACACAGGGAAGCCCAGCTTCGACCTAATAGTCCCCGTAGGTCGGACGCTTGTTGACGACGCTTGCGGACATTCGCTTCATCTCACCCTATTGCTCGACCCTGGCCCTTAACCCCGTGGGACTCGGGGATGGGTTTCCGTCTCACGATTTCCACCCGTTTCGGTACATTGTCCGGTGAGCTTCACACCCCGTCACCTATCTGCGTGCAACGCACAGGTAGATCAGCGCAACGGTAGCATGTCACCGTAGGGTACTGATAGGAACATATCAGGTTTGGACAAAGAACATAACTCTTTACCAAACAATCAATTATGCGACCTCGTGTCGCACCATAACGTAAGCATCACCCGCCGCCGTAACTTACGCATAGAACTTGAAAAAATGTATAGAACGAGACTAACAATCAAAAACTTCCAAAATCACACCAGAGCAAGGCGGTCAGGTTAATGCAGAGTTATACAATTAAATGTACCAATTTATTTACAAGTTTGCCATAGTTCAAGAATAGGATTTACCATTGCACTGATTCCCACTGAATATCGTCTAAAATTAAGCTATTGATGTTACTCATTTTGTATATGCACGGTTATGTCGATACGTGCAGAGTGTGTGAATAGGTTGAGCGTAATCAGTTGCCAAATATCAAGTAGCAACATCAAGTTTTGCTTTCCTTTTCTCGATCCATTCATCAAGCGTGGTTATTGGCGCACCGAGTATCCTGTTGGCTTCCGCGGGGTCTCCGGGTTCACCGTTGGCGGCAAAGTGAATCATTACGGGAATATTATTCTTTAGACTTTCATCTTTGCTCATTACGGCAATGATTTTTCCCAGCCAAAAGGGAATCGAACCGATGTTTTTAATTTCCGGGTGGATTACAGCACAATAGCGCGTTAAGGCTTCCCGCGAGGAGAGTTTCTCCGGGCCATAAATACACAGTTTTTTATTCACCGCCTCATCGGTATGATATGATTTAGCCACCATGCGCCCTAAATCATCCGTAGCAAACCAATGTATGTATCCCTGTTTTTTCCCGATGACAGTCGCCCGATTGCCGCGAACCATCGGCACTATATTTTCCATGGCGCCTGTCGGGCAAAAAAAGGTATAGGGAATACCAGTGGCTTCGATCAATTTTTCTACTTTTAATTTTTTTATCGCTATGGGAATTTTCGGATTTTCAATGAACGTTGTGGCCCCGGAAATATAAGTGATCCGCTGTAAACCGACGCGGGAAGCGACTTTTTGAACTTGCTATATTATATAGGACATTCAGTTAAGTTAGTTCGTATCATAACTAACAACAGAGGAGTGTCCTAATAAATGGTAAAATGACAAGAAGACGTTACACTCGAGAGTTTAAATTAGAAGCGATCCGTTTAGTAGAGAGATGCGGTGGCAAAGTCACTGAAGATGCCAATAGTCTGGGTATTCATCCCAACATTCTTCAAAGATGGAAGCGAGAGTTCAGAGAAGATGCGGCATATTCATTTCCGGGCAATGGGAATTTGCGCACACCTGACGAAGAGATTCGTCTGCTTCAGAAACGGCTTCGGGAAGCAGAAGAGGAGCGAGATATTTTGAAAAAGGCCTTGGCTAT
>JAJRUF010000013.1 GCA_024277935.1 Gammaproteobacteria bacterium | reverse complement strand
TCAATTTTACAAGCGGCAAAAAGAAAAGCGAGAGGATATAAAATTCAGCATTTCAAAACAATTGCCTATTTACTGACGGGTAAATTAGATTTTTCTAAAATAAATTCAAATTGCTTACCCACTTGATTTTCAAAAGAGCCTTATTATTTTCAGGTACCCAGGCTTTACGTGAACGCATCTGATCAAGTTCCTGAACAGGCTCTACAGACATAATATAAGCCATGCCTATTTCTGCAAATCCTAATGGCACAAAACCATGCTGTTCAAGCCCTGTCATTAATTCTTTATCCATTTTTCGTCTAACAAAATCAACCTCTGCCAAATCACGAAATTTTAGAATTAAATTATAAATTTGAATATCTGGGTAAATATTTCTTAATGAATTCCCTGTAATAGCTGCACCTTGTAGCTGGTGCAGCCTTATTTTTCTAATGACATCCTCATTTTTACCCATCACTCCACCCGGGTAAAATTTAAATTTAACCCTACCGTCTGTTTGTTTTAATATTTCTGCACTACCTTCGCGCATTTTTTGCATCCAAAAAGAGCCGCCTGGTGATAAAGTAGCAATTTTAAGGGTTAAAGCAGGCGTACTGGTGGAATAAATAAGCAGTAATAAAGGCACAAAAAATGGCCTTATCAATAAATTTAGTTTCATATAATTTAAGTATCTGTATATAAGTTAGCGGGGGATGTAGAGAGGGCTTTAGCCCTTCATTGATTAGGTATTTTTGAGTCATAGCGGACTGAAGTCCGCTCTACAGTCAACTTTTCCTTAATTTATTAAAAATACTCATCTGCACTTTGCAATAATTTTTCCGCCCTTTGTTTAGCCAAAGTATTGCTTAAGGTTAAGCCCTCTTGATTTGCTTGTGCTTTGATAACTATGTTTAATAAATGATCATGCAATTTTCTATCAAACATCATTCGGGCATAATGTTTTGCATATAACACATAGACCATCAGATTATTGCGGTCTGATAACTGTAAGGCTTTTTCAAAATCATGCTTAGCTATATCTGCTTTGCCACCTAAGGCTGGTGGTATTAAACTTTCCATGACTGCTAAGTATAAATAAGCTTCTCCCTGTCGATAATCATCTTGCATTGCGACAACATAATGCATAATATATTTAACTTGCGCTAGTTGGGCGATAGCATTCCAGTCTGAGCGATTGGCTTGAATCCAGCTGACCCATTTAGCCCCTAATCCATATAAAACATCTAAATCATTAGCCTCTGACTTTTCAATAATTTTGGTGAAATCATCAAAACTCTGTTCATTTAAATGGCAAAAGTCTGGTTTATGTACGCAAGCTGCTTTTAGCGCTAGATCAAAGGCATTTTGACTTATAAGCTGCTTCCTTTGCTGGGGTAGCTTTTCATTTAAGTTACTGTAAGAAGAGTACAGGTTTGCAGTACTTATTAGCAAATCCTCATTATCAGGGTCTTTCACCAATAATGCTTGCTGCAATAATAAGTAAGCGGGAATAGCCTCTGTCACAAGCTGAGGATCATTCTGGTTTAAAATAGCATATTTTAAATTGTGAGCAAAATCTTCTGTAGCCGAGGACATTAAATAACTACAGCCACTTGAAAAAAGAAAAAACAGCATAAAAATATATTTTCTAAGCTGAGTCATTAAAACTTTCATAGTTAATTTCGTATTTTAAAGAGAACGTTAAGCTGCTTTAAGGCGGAACAGGTAAAAATTCTTAGCGGAGTGGACTTTGGTCAGTTATTGCCAAAAAAGCGGGCTGAAGTCTGCCCCTACAACCTAAAAATAAAAGTGAACTCCACTTTAAGTTTATAGATGAAACTTACTTACCAAACTTTATAGGACATACAAGGATAAAGCTTTTTTAGCCAGACAATTCTACAGTATATTAAAGACTTCCCCCACAACTAATCACTGAGTTTATTCTGTTGCAAGCTGTTAGCGAAAATATACCCCCTTCTGGTTTTTTTAGCCTCATACATGGCCTCATCAGCTAAATTAATCAATATATCGCCATTTGAACTATCCTGAGGGTAAATAGCAATACCAATACTGGTACCGAGAACATATTCTTCACCTTTTAAAATATAGGGAAGTAATAAACTTTCAAATACTTTTTTTGCCACATTTTCAGCGGCTTTCGTTCCTGTATTTGGTAAAATCAGGGTAAACTCATCCCCTCCCATCCGTGCCGAAACATCTGAATCGCGCAAATGGGCTTTTAATCTTTTAGCGGTCTCTTTAAGAACCTCATCACCTGCAGCATGACCCAAGTTATCATTTATTTTTTTAAAATGATCAAGGTCTAAAAATAACAATGCCATTGATTGCTTATTCCTGTGAGATAAAGCAATTAACTGCTCAAACTTCTCTTGAAATAGCCGCCTATTAGCCAAGCCAGTTAACTCATCAAAATAGGATAACCAGTGTAACCTTTCTTGAGTTGCTTTCATTTCAGTAATATCATGGGCAAGACCTTCCACGCCAATACAGCCTCCTTGTTCATCATATATTGGCGTCTCCTGTATGGCTAAACAATGCTTATTCCCAATTTTATCAATAACATCTATTTCATAAGACGGAATTTTTTCTCCTTTTAAAAAACACTCCTTATATTCATCAATTTTGGTATGACTTGCAAATTCAGCAAGCCACTCCTTAAAATCGCTGGAAGCTTCATCAGTGCTATAGCCTATAATACTGGTAAATGACGGGCTTAAATAAGTAAAGATACCCTGCAAGTCATGCTTATAAAAGAAGTATTCCCCTCTTAAATTTTCGACTAACCCACGATATTTTTTTTCACTATTTTCAAGTTGTTTGGTGCGTTGTAAAACTTGTGTTTCAAGACTATCTTTTAACTCATTAAGCTCTCGGTTTGTGACCAATAACTTATCTTTAGTAATTCTAAGTTTTCGGCTTTGATATTTAACCTGGCCTATCCATAACACCAACACAACCAACACAAACAGAAATACATTGACAATATTCTGAATTGTTTCGTAATCAATAGGTTTTTTTATGGGGGGGTACCATTTGCTGTTAATTCTCTGAATTTCTGATTCTGTAAGCGAGTCCAACCCTTTTTGAAAGATTTCTGCCAATATAGGCTCATCTTTTCGCACAGCAATACTTTCATTAGCACTATTTCGATCATAAAATGCTGCGACTTTAATATGGCTTAATAAATACTTATTTTGAATAAAATAAGTGGCTGCAAAATAACTTATAGAAGCATCCACTTGCTGTGCTTCAACAGCAGCAAGGGCATCATGCATATTCTCTACATAAAAAGGGGTAATAGAAGGAAATTCTTTTATTATTTGCTGGGAGTACTGATAGCCTTTAACTAAAGCCACCGTTTTCCCTGCAAGGTTACTACGTTGCTTTATTTCTGAGTTACTTTGGTGAGTAACAATAACTAAAGATTTAAAAACATAGGGACGAGTAAATAAGAATTGAAACCGACGGTCATGTCTATCGACCATAGTGGCAATAACATCAATTTGTTTATCCAGTGCGGCTTGATAAATATTATTCCATTTTGTTCTTTTATCAATTGCAAGCTGAATATTAAGTTTTTGGCTTAATAGTTTAATGGTATCAAATGAAATACCTTCTATCTCCCCTGCCTCAGTAACAAAACTATAGGGAGGAAAGTACCCATCAAAAGCAATACGGACAGATTGATGTGCTTTAAGCCATTGCTTTTCCTTTTCTGTTAATTGTACAGGCGTATTTTCTTTAGCTAACACCCTCCCTTTGTACAGCTCAAGCACAAAGAGGTTGTCATAAAAGAACAACCCAAAACCCATTAAACAACAAAAAAATATAAATTTTCTAGTCTTCTTTCTAACCTTTAGCACTAGGTTAATTCCTTTGTTAAATTAGGGAGTCTGAAGAAATAAAGTCACCCCCCCCTTAGAACCTAATTATGTATATACTTCACGCAGTCACGGATGCGAGATTTATAGTGAGTTGGTTTTTGCCGATAGAAACTGTAGTGGGTTTGGTGAGAAGGAAATAAAATAATTTTATTTCTCCTCTCCCAACCCTCACCAACACAGAAAATCTATCAACAAATAGTTAGCCCTATTTAGCAAAATTTCAGGAGTAACTGGCCCTTGGAGGCTTAAGTGGATCAGCACCAATCATACCTTGCATCTGTTCAAGGTAGTCTGAACTTGACACTTTTTCAAGTTTATTTCTAGCCTTAAGCAAGCGTAACTCAATATTTAAGCGTTCAATCTCATCTGTATAGTTTGTTAATTTAGAGAAACTTTCTAAACTTTCAACATTTCTTTGCCACAGTGCAATATCTCTATCCTGTTTGATTTGCAAACGCTCAAGATACCAATCTGAGGCTAATAAGTTTTCTTTAGTGAACAACGCTCTAATTTCTGGGTCATGAATACCCTTGCCTTGATAATCACCCGTTGCCATAATATGCAATAAAGCATGTAAAGGAGGGCAAGCATCATTAATACTCCCATCATCAATATATTGCTGAGCGACTCTTTGCTGGGTTTCAACAATATTTAAAATGCCATCAACATAATCCTCTAAATTTTGTGTTTCAGGTTTAAGAATATCTGTTGTTAATACTGCTGTAGGGTTATCAAAAATTTTACCCATAAATTCATGCACAAACTGTTCAGTAATCCGATAGCCTAAGCGGCTTGCCAAAATGGTTTCATCATTATGCTCAAAATCTTCTAAAGCTTCCATATAACCATGCTCAATTAAATAGGCAGGATCCTTTTCCTGATTTTTTAAGCGTGTCCAGATTTCGGGGACTAATAAACTAATATCATGATCCACTCTAACATTTGACCCAATATAACCTGCTGAACTAGAAAAACCAGGATAGCCTGTCAAAATAAATGAAACCAGTGCATTATTCAAATCAGCTGTCGCTCTTAACGCGTTAAAAGGCCCTTTAGTTAGTGCACCTTCACTACCTGCACCGGTTGTCGAGGGAGATTTACCTGTTAAAGAGCTGATAAAATCCATAAACAACTCTGGAAGCTCCTGATAATGAATGGGATTATAAACAGCTAATGCCCGTATTCCAGACTCTGGTGGGTTATTACGTCGACCTACCAGAACAGCATTAACAGGGTGTATAATTTTATCCTGTAAGGGTATTTTACGGTATAACCTTACCCCCATATCGGCTATATAATTACGCACAGGATTGACGACATCTGCTCGCCGCTCTAAATACCGTGGATTTTTAGTGGGTTTCCCATTAACAATACGTGGGTGTGCTGATGAAACGACAATGCCTTTTCCCTCTTTGTACACTGCATCCAGTAAATCATGCATAGGCTGGGTGAATTTAGACATTGTTAATACGTCTTCAGCCACATCAGCCAATTTATCGCCAGATAAGGGCTCATAGTTTGCGATAAAATTATCAGGCTCGGCCATATTGCGTTCCGTCTGCCGGTCGTAACCAGGAATAATGGCATCATCAGGACGCTGGAACAAGCGATACTCACAATTAGAAGTTAATTTAACACTTTCAAAAGGATCACTTTCTGCGTTATAGCCCGGAATAGTTGAAGAAGGAACCACAACGGCGGCAGTAATATCATCCTCCATCTGAATTTTTTCAGCTGGGTAAAAATCTTGCCTTACTTTAAAAGTTCTCCAGCCACCTTCTGCATTAAATCCAACCCGTAAAAAACTGGCAATAAGTTGTCTTCCTTCATATTTAAGGTCATGTCCCGGTGATCCATCGACAATATCAGCAGAAAAATAGTTTCTCCAATTATCACCCCACTCTACTTGATAAAAACGCTTAATTAATAATACCAACGCCCGAATATACGGAGGAATATCATTTAACCACTCATTAAATTCTGCCGTATAACCTGTTGAGGGTGTTAATAATTTAATAACAGAACCCAAACTCCTATCAACGCTGAGTAATGCCCTGCTATCCGGTTTATCTTTTTGTTCACTGGTAGCCTTAAACCTATCTGTATAATTTTTATCAAAAATTTCCTGGACTCTATCTAAGTCTTTATTCAAATTACTGACAAATAATGAGTTATAAAGTACAGCGTCACTGATTGATTTAGAAATTTCGGATTTTCCACCCCCTGAAACAGTGCTGGGCTTATGGCAAAATGTACCTTCAGCCGAGGTTCCTACTATCCGCCATGAAGGCGCGGCTGGGTGCTTTAATAGCTCTAATTTATAACCATTTGGTTTTATATATATTGTTCCTGGTTGCAGCCTTAGTAAAGATGTTTTTTTCTCTGAATTCCAGGTAATCTTGTCATTTTTCCAGGAAATAGATTGGCTCATCACATCCATTTTTACATCTTGAGGCACGTAAATAATTTCAGGATATTGCTTATCAATAGCATAACCTTCAGGCATAACTTGCATTAAATCGCCGTAATTTTTAACTAGCTCTTTAAAACTATAGCCTTTTTCTTTACTTGCCCCACCCGCACCATATTCATTACCATGAATCTGGCAATGAAAAGCTAATGCCCCACCTGCATGCTCTTCTTCTGCAAAACCATACAGATTAGCAGCATAACCTATTTGTGTTTTAACTTCTTTTTTACAATAGCCAAAATAGTTATCAGCCAGTATGGTGACAATAACCCCTCGTTCATCTCGCGTTGTTAGTTTAAAAGCTTGACCATCATTATAAAGTTCATCCGCCTTTTTCCAACACATACCATCCTTTCGCTGTCTTTCAGTCGCATCATCCCATTGCGGCAGATTAAGTTGTTTTTTAGTCAGCTTAACTAGGTGAGGAGCCAAAATGACACAGCCACTCTGTCCTGTCCAATGCTCTACATCCAATGCAGCATCAAACTCGGGTAAAGCAGGATTCCCACCATTTCCAAAAATACTTTCGACAAAATCTAAATTACTGACTAGCGTCCCTGGTGCAAAAAATCTGATCTCCATACTTTTTTCTTCTGCAAGACTAGGAATAGCAGGACAAACAATCGGTCTTAATAATAAAGAGGTAAACATATAAGCTGGCAATTCCTGATTTGCTGTATAGGGTAAAACAGTCAAATCTTTAGGTGGAGTCAACGCCTGTTCAAGCATTGCTGCCATTGTTTGTTTAGGCACTTCTTTTTTATCGCCAGGAACAGGTAAACCACCCGCTGTAATATGAAATGAGCCTTTAGTTGTCCTTCGATCATTTGCTGGGTTGTGTAACACCCCTTGCTTAACGCGGTAACTGGATACATATTCCGAATTAAATGCACCCTTTCCAGCAGGTAAAGATAATTCCCTGGCTATACCATGCCTGTCCAGTTCAAACGTAAGTGTTGGTAATGTTGGAATATTCTCAAGATTAAGATCGGCTAAATAACTATTTAAGAAATCTTGTATTCTCTTATCAGCAGGATAATGATATGAATCTAACTGGCGACTTTTTTCTACAAAACTACGCAACATATCATCAGCAGTCGCCATAAAATCAGCCAAATCACCCTCTAAACATGTAGGTTGGCCACAAGAAGCTAATTTAAGGTTAATATACAAGTGTAACTTCTGATGCAATAAATCAGCATCCTGTTCAGAAACATTCAAACCTAAGGCTTGTGATAAATCCACTTTTCTTCTCCAAATAAGCACTCAAAATTAAGAGCGTAGTTTATAATTTAACGGACAATATACTTTATATTACTTAATTCACAAGTATTTATAGTGATAGGGGGCGAGGGGGAGATTAAAAGTGAAGTATAAATCCTGTAGAGCGGACTTCAGTCCACTATATTTCAGCGAGAATTGCGGATGTTCCTAAGGGAAATGGAAAGAAATGGTTTTTCACATTCAGGCTTTTAATCCAAGCCCTCAAATTTAAATTTTATTTTAGTGTTGCCATGATGCTATATCCTCTATAGGTTCAAGGTGGGTATCCACATCAATTCTATCAAAATGACTACTGAGTTCACTTTCAATCAATTCTAGTAAATCATGACCTTTTTGTACCGACCAATGACCCGGTACCAGAATGTGTACTGATAAAAACCGTTGAGAGCCTGAATAACGAGTCCGTAGTTGATGATATTCAATACCTTGTTGCAAAACAAAATCATCCAATACTTTTTTAATGATTGCGTGTTCTTGCTTATTTAACGCACCATCCATTAAACCTGCAAAGGCACGTCTTATTAAACTAATACCAGCCCAGAGGATATTAACTGCAACCAGCATAGCAATAATGGGGTCCAGAATTTCCCAGCCCTTATACCCAAGCCATTGCAAAATAGCCAACACACCAATACCAGCAATAATACCAACGGTAGTCCATACATCGGTTAATAAATGTTTGCCATCAGCTTCTAAAGTAATGGAGTGATATTTTTTACCTGCTGAGATCAACACTCTGGCAACAATTAAATTGATAAGTGTCGCCACAAAAGAAATAATCAAACCTATATCTAGTTGTTGAATTAACTGTGGGGTTTGTAACCTTTCCCAAGCAGAATAGGCAATACTAACAGCGGCCAGCAAAATCATAATACCTTCTGCACCACTGGAAAAATATTCTATTTTATCGTGTCCAAATTCATGGTCATCATCAGCCGGTTTGGCGGCAATAATCAGTGCTGACAGAGCAATAACAGCAGCAACCAGGTTAATTAAAGACTCCAAGGCATCAGACAATAAGCCAACCGAGTTTGTCAGCCAATAGGCATAGCTTTTTAATGCAATGGTTGATAAAGCCGCTACAATTGATAACCAGGCATATCTAATTAATAAATGACGTGAGTTGTGCATTATTTTCCTTGTTTAATTTATTTTGTACACAATTTTTATTGCTGAAGTTATAAAATCACTTCAACTAAAAGCCCGCCTAATTGACTAGAGTGGTTTAACTTGAGTTGTCCTTTATATTGTTCAATCATATATTGCACAATGGATAAACCCAAGCCATGACCTTCACTCATTTCATCACCCCTTGTTCCACGCCTAGTTAAAATTGCTATATTTTCATCTGGAATCCCAGGCCCATCATCTTCAATAACTATACGCAGTTGCTGGCTATTATTGATAAAAATTGTAACCTGAGATTTAGCCCATTTACAGGCATTATCAAGCAGATTACCTAATAGTTCTAGCATGTCTTCCCTATCAATAGCAATCATATCTTGCCCCGTGAGTGTAAATTGAATTGAGATACCTTTTTCTTGGTGCATAACTTCTAGAATATCAATTAATTCAGAAATTTCTTCCTGGGCATTAAATTTTGAAATAACCACTCCATCACCTGAAAACCGGGCTTGTTTTAAGACACGTTGCATAATCCTTTGCATATTTGTGGTTTGTTTTTGTAAGGCTTTACACATTTCTGGCTGATCTTTTAGTGCCGTATTATGTGTAAGTTGCTGTATAACTGTTAAAGGTATTTTTAAAGCATGCGCTAAATCCCCTAATGCATTTCTTGATCGTTCTAGACGGTTTTCTATCACTCTCAATAAATGATTAATCTCACTAACTAATTCTAAAACTTCATCTGGTGCTTGCTGTACGTCTATTTGTTGCTGTTCACCTTGTCTAAGTTTTGTTATTTGTCTCTGTATCTGTTTAAGTGGGTTAAAACTGATACGTAAAATCAAAACTTGACATACTAATAAGAAGACTAACAAGCCACCTACCGTGTAGCTATAACTGCTTTGAAAAGCATGTTGGCTCGCAAGCGTAGGTGAAATATCTTCAGCAACTGCAATGGTATAAGTTATACCTTGTTTATAAAACCCGGAGACAACAATAAGTAAAGGCTGTTTTTTAGGGCCTGTCATAGTCAGTAATTGTTGCTCGCCTACTGTTAAATCTGGCATTGATAGCTCTTGATCCCACAGGGACCGTGACCTAATTAATGTATTTTTTGCTTTAATTTGATAGTACTGTCCTGAAAATGGCCTTAAATATACGGGTTCAATTTGTTCTAGGTTTAAACTTGGTTCACCTGAGCCATCAATTTTCAAAGCATTAAGAATACCTTCAGCATCATGTTTTAAATGCTCTACCATATACTCTTCAGATAAAGAACGAATAGAATTATTTGTTGTTTGCCATAGATATGCAAAGACTAAAACCAAGCTAACAAACAAGCCAATACTTAACTTTATTTGTATAGAGTTCATGCTGATTTACCTTTAAATATATAGCCTTGCCCTCGCCTGGTTTCAATAACTGAAGCGCCTAATTTACGGCGTAAATGGCGGATATAGACTTCAATAACATTACTGTCTTTGTCAGAATCTGCATCATAAATATGTTCAGTCAGTATCGATTTGCTGATAATTTTTTCAGGATGGAGTAACAAATACCGAAGCAATTTAAACTCAACCCCTGTTAGCTTAATTTCGACTCCTTCTAAAGTTGTTACTAGCTGTCTTTCCTCATCTAATGAAAAACCTGCAACGTGCAATATTCCCGCAGGCTGTTGATTAACTCGATGTAACAAAGCCTGAATACGCATTAACAATTCTTCGATATGAAAAGGCTTGGCTAAATAATCATCTGCCCCTGCTTTAAAGCCCTCCACTTTTTCATACCAGGCATCTCTGGCCGTTAAAATTAACACCGGTAACGCATTACCTTCTTCTCGCCAATGTTTTAACACCTCTAACCCACTGCGTAAAGGAAGACCAAGATCAAGTATCGCACAATCATAAATTGCTTCAAAACCTAGAAATTCAGCGTCAATACCATCGCTTGCATTAGCAACGTCAAAACCAGCATTTTCCAAGTCTTTTTTTAATAATTGCAATAAATCTTCATCATCCTCAACAAGCAGTAATCGCATACTTACTTGTCCTGTTTTCGTTCAATAAGTTTAGCTGTCTTAGCATTTACTTTTAATTCCCAAACGATACCTTCAGCATCAATCAGCTCAATTTCATACAATGGTTGTTCTCCATCTATTTCTAATTCCAGCTCTAAAATACGCCCAGGAGTATGCTTAGATACTTTAGTGAGAATTTGTTCCAAAGATAATATTTCTCCTGCATCCAACATTTTTTTTGCTTGATTATAATCAGTATCTGCTAAAGTTAATTGCGTGAAAAAAACAAATAAAGCGATTAAACTTGCAAGGTATTTAAGTTGTTGCTTCATGTTTATTCGCCAGCTTTAGCTCAATCATCATGGTTAATTTTACGTTTATAACCCGTTAACATAGCTTTACTTAAATTTTCTTTATGTAAATAGCTTTCAAAAGCAACACCCATAATATGGATAAAAACTAATACGACTGTTAAATTGGCAAAAAACTCATGCGTTTCCTCCCATAACTCCTCATTCTGCATACCAATTATTGCTAAAGGCCCAGCATTATCTTCGGCTCCATAGACTGCTAGCCCCGTAATTGTTGTTAACAAAAGGCTAACAAGCAATAAAACAATCATCACCGCACCCGCTGGATTATGGCCGATATATCTCTTAGCTTTATGTGCAAGCGAATCCTTGAAATAAGCAATCGCAGTATTGGGGGAACATAAAAAATTAGAAAAATGGGCGTATTTTCCGCCTATAAACCCCCACAGAAAACGAAAGACAAGTAAGGCGGCAATAAGGTATCCAGCCCATACATGTAGCGTTAAAAAATCATCTTCAGTGATATAGGCAATAAAAAAAGCACACACCAATAGCCAATGAAATATGCGTAAGGGTAGATCCCAAACCTTTATAGTATTTTCAGTATTCATTTTATTTATCCTGTTTTTAGTCTTGCTAAATTTACCAGTGGAACCTGAAATGAAACTGAAAATGTATTGTTACAACAGGAAAAAAGTAAAGAAGGTTAATATTGCTTTTTGCGAAACTTAGATTAAAGAAAGCATTGGCTCTGTTAAAACAAATACTGTTTGTAGCAGAGATTGGGAAGTTGTTTCATGCACATTCCTAAGGCTCTACACCTCTGAAATTAATTTCAAGCCAGGCGGTAAAGCCTCTCCAAAAATTTGTTTTGCTTCTGTTTCATCTAATTCTTTATAGGTTTTAACCATTTCAAGCCATGAACCTGGTGATTTGCTAGTTATCAGCTTATCTATTACTTGCTGCCTAACGGCTTCATCAAGATCTCTTGCTCTATCTCCACTCCTGCGAGCGATTAAAGTAGCTGCAAAACCCGCTTGAGGCACTTTTTTCCAATCTACTTTTAATAGTGGTTGTAACCATTCGCTTACTCTCTCGGCAGGAATTACATTATGACTACTACCATGAAATGGAACTCGCGAAGCAATTCTTCCAACTGCCCACCAAGTTTGATTGGGTTCACTGGATTTTTGCAGGCGTTTTAATAACCATTCACAAACCAAAATCTTTTTATCAACAGGCAATCTTTCCAGAACACCAACTAATCGCACCATATCATCATAACCGCGAATTTTGATTTGTTTTGCCACCCCCGCCTGTCTTGCCGCAGCAGGGTTTAAAAATTTAGAAATATCTTTA
Organism: Gammaproteobacteria bacterium; assembly: GCA_024277935.1. Taxonomy (GTDB): domain Bacteria; phylum Pseudomonadota; class Gammaproteobacteria; order Methylococcales; family Methylomonadaceae; genus QPIN01. The sequence goes on along the minus strand of JAJRUF010000013.1, from coordinate 9,928 downwards.
AAAAGCTGCTCTTGTACAACGGCATCTAAGCCTCCAGCAATACGTCGCCATAAGGTCCACCATTCAGTCCAATTTTGCCTTTCATTAACAAACTGTATATTTTGGCTGTAGGTTTTCCATAATTGTTCGATGCGCCAGTCATCCAGTGGATAACCAAAACCTGGGCGTAAACAAAACCCCACCAGACTTAACCAAACACGCTCATGATTTTCTGAGCGACGTCGTGTTTTCATATTTTCTAACAAGACGGTAAATAAAGCCCGAAGCAAAGGTGTTTCCCACTCTGACCTTACCAATCCAAGAACCTTTTCTAAATCAGCCCGCAAACTTTTTACAGATTTTGGATCCACTTTTTTTGATTTTGAACCAAAGACAGCCTGAATTTTTTCCACTGCCTGGTTAAAATTTGTGGGTAATTCCGTGCTGACCTGAGAACCAGCCGAAGCTTTTTTTCTAATTTGAAATTCTACATCAAATCTTTGACTGGCATCAGAGATAGACACACATTGAATTTTTAATGTACCCACCTCTGTTTGAGTCACCGCTAACTGCACTTTTATTTCACCTTTATCATCACCTTTAAAAACAGCGGCCAATGGAGGTAATGAATTAAAACGATCGTCAGTAATTTCAACTAACTGACCAGGCTGGTATTGAGTATCCCCTGTTATTGAGGCTAAATGAAAACGAACAGGTTGGCCTATGCGCAAAGCAAACTGTTGCTCTTTTAATATAATTTCAACCCCCTCTTCACTCCCTCTTGGCAGAATACAAACTCCTTTTTGATGCTGGTTTTTATTATCAGTATCTACTAATAAGAAATAACTTCGTGCTGAACCGCCCCCAATTTTTATTTTTTTATCTCGGCGTGCAATAGCATAGCTCACAGCACCAAAAGCAACTGATAGTTCTGGGTGCTGGTTTTCTAATAGTTTAGGCTGCTGATCACTCCATGAATTAATTAAATCAATCGCTCTTTGAGTAACCGGCTTACTTCGAAAAACACCACCATTTAATAATATGGCATCCGGCACAATACTTTTATGGCCTAAAGCTTCTGCAGTAGCATCACTATGAACCTTTAAAAAAGCCGCAATATGTTTACTAATGGCAGGGTCTGCGGCATAAGGCAAGCCAAACTCAACCACACCGCTGCGTTTTCGGTCAGGTAAATCATCTATTTTTGATAATGGGAAGAATCCATCTAAGGCTATTGCTCTCACTTCTTGTTTATTTAATTGTGCAGATCGGGAGCCACCAATTAATTTAGAACCACCACCTAGTAAAGTGACATTAACCTGTTCGGGTCCATCTTCAGCCAGCAGATTTTCTTTAGCCATTCTACATTGCTCTAATAATTGAGATAAATCTGCCGCTGATAATTTTTTTTCTCCTTTAGTAATCCTATTTTCAGCTAACCGAGCTAATGCAAGATCAATATTATCCCCCCCCAACATAAGGTGTTCACCTACACCAATACGGGTTAATTTTGGTTCTTTTTCACCCTGTTCAACTTTAATTAAGGTTAAATCAGTCGTTCCGCCTCCTACATCACAAACTAATAATAAATGAACATTATCTAATGCTTGCTTGATATTTCCAGAATGCCGACGCAACCAGTCGTAACAAACAGCTTGCGGTTCTTCTAATAAACGAATATCAGCTAAACCGGCTATTTTTGCAGCTTCTAAAGTTAAAGAACGGGCTGCTTCATCAAATGAAGCAGGTACCGTGATAACAATAGTTTGTTTTTCCAGAGGGGCATCAGGAAATTTATGCGCCCAAACTGTCCTGATATGGGATAAATAACTGGCACTGGCATTTAATGGAGAAACTTTTTGAATTTCACCGGAACTTCCCCAAGGTAATATTTCTGCAGTATGATCAACAGAAGGGTGTGAAAGCCAGCTTTTAGCACTACTTACAAATCGGCCCTGGGTTTTTGCTCCTAATAGGCGAGCAGCTTCCCCAATAACAGCAGATTCTCCTACAGGAGAAAAAACATTATCAGTTTCTGATAGTTCACCTTCAGCCGGGTGATAACGAACTGAAGGTAATAATGAGCGAGCAACCACTTCTCCAGGAGCAATAAGCTGTTCAATCTGAAAAATATTTATGGCTTGGTTTGTATTTGTTTTATTAGCCTCTGTATAAGCAACAACAGTATGTGTTGTCCCTAAATCGATACCAACTAGATATTTATTATTCAAAAAATTTTCCTCTTTCCCTCACTGCCATTAAAAAAATGGTAATAAGTAGGATGTGCTGAGGAACGAAGCGCATCGTTTGGCATTGATGTGCTTCGTTCCTCAGCACATCCTACATCAATTTGCTTAGCGCAGAGATACATGACGCGGTTTTACTAGGTTATTGTTGCTTAAGCCCTAACTTCCTTATTTACAAATTTTTACACAATTACCTAAAAGACAACATGACTATATACAAGCCACAGCTTGTGATTTAAAAAAATAAAAAGTAAGCATTGTAGGGCGGACTAAAGTCCGCCCTACAATTTTCAAACTTTGATAAGTTTATAACTATAAAAGACTGTTACTAGCTTTCCCAAGCCTGGTTTTTATCCATCCACCGCAAACTGAGGTAATACCAAATAACTATCGGAATCATCATAGGTAACCAGCTCCAGTCATCTATCAAAAAAACCTGTTTAACCCATGCTTGCTCAGTAAAGTATAAGCTAAAAGGAAAACAGTACACTGTAAAAACCACACAACTCCAAATAAGTATTAAGGCTCCTTTCTTAGTATTAATACTTGAGAATGCCAAAAAAACCCACATAGGTATATTATCTTTCTTTTCCATTTTTTCCCTGTTTATAAAGTTTAATTACAATAGTTAAAGACTTACTCTTCTCCTTCTCCTGCTCTTACATCAAATTCAATTTTCCAACGATGGTCATCTTGTTGAGAAACTGCATGTAATTCTAATGTACCCACCTCTGTTACCGCTGCACTTAAATGGACAGGAACAACTTCACCTGCTTTTCTACCTTCTTCCGGTAAAGTTATTTCTATTTCATCAAGCTCTTGCAACTCCTCATCAGTCCAGTAATCCAGACGCATACCAACAGTATCATCTCTTCTGGTATTTGAAGCAAAGAACCTAAAACGAACCGGTTCACCAATAACTAAGCCAAATTCATCCTCTGGTAAAGTCTCAGATGTCCCTTCCTCCATGCCAAATGGAGCAATACATAAAGCTTCAACTTCTGGCAGCATACCTGGAATTGCTGGCATTGCACTTTCTACCCCTACATAATAGGATGCCGCTGTTCCACCTTTGATCCGCACGCCTTTACCTTTACGTACAACACCATAATAGGCAGCACCTTTAGCAACGGCTAGATCTAAGTCTGCTCCTTCTAGTAATCTTGCTTCCGGTGCCTGTTCTGCTTGCAACCATGAATTTAAAACCTTTAATAATCTATTTGCTATTACTTCCGATTTTAATACCCCACCATTTAACAGCACTGCAGTTGGGTGTAAAAAAGTAGCATTTTCAGGTAAGTTGACATGCTCTAAATCTTCTGTAGCTGATTGCTGCTTAGCTAAAAATCCAGCTAAATGGCGCGTAATTCCAGCATCTTGAGCATAAGGTAAGCCTTTTGTTCTTAATCCCGAACGAGGTCTTGATATAGGTCTATCATTTGCCGCTACTTCAGGTAAAAAGCCTTCTACTAAAACCTGATTAACTTCTTCTCTGGTTAATTCTGTGCGTAAAGTCCCCCCAATTAATGAGGAGCCTCTACTAGGTACAACTAAGGCCACAGCCTCTTCTTCAGGGTTATTAAAAATTTTTTCTTTTGCATCACGACAAGCATGCATTAATGCTTGCACTTGCCAAGCTTCAAGACGATTACCACTTTCCTTTTCCATTTTGGCTTTAATGGTATAGGCTAAAGCCAAATCCATATTATCCCCGCCTAATAGAATATGATCGCCCACAGCGACACGCGTCAATTCCAGGTTTCCCTCTTGCTCTGTTACTGCAATCAAGGATAAATCAGTAGTTCCACCACCCACATCAATAACTAAGATAACATCGCCAACATTGACATGGTTTCGCCAATCACCCAAACTATTATCAATCCAGCTATATAATGCTGATTGTGGCTCTTCCAACAATAAAGCATGACCTAGACCTGATGACCTTGCTGCTTCCGCTGTTAATTCTCTAGCCGCAGGGTCAAATGATGCAGGAACAGTAATAATTAAATCTTGTTGGTCTAAGGGAGATTGTGGGTATTGATTTTCCCAAGCCGCTTTCATATGTTGCAAATAAGCTATGGTTGCCTCAAAAGGAGAGACTCTGCCAACATCTTCAGGCGCTTCTGATGGCAATATAGCCTCTTTACAATCAACACCCGCGTGACACAACCAGCTCTTAGCACTAGACACTAATCGAATAGCAGTTTTACTTCCTAAATTACGTGCAATCTCACCCACCAGATGATCTGGTTTTGCTGTCCAGGGTAGGGTTGTAGAACCTTCTGCAATTTCAGCCTCATGTGCTAAATATAAAAAAGAAGGCAATTGTTTTTTATCTTCCACCACCCCTGGGGAAGTTAATTGAGGAATCATCATCACTTGCTGAGTGATTTCATCCACCTCTTCATTTAATTCAACATAAGATAAAACGCAATGTGTCGTTCCTAAGTCAATACCTACTGAATATTTTTTAGCTTCTACATCTGAAACCTGGTTTTCAGCAGGAATATCATGCTGCACACTGCTTTGATCTGACTCATGATCATCCTGTTCTGAAGAATCATTATTTTGGTTTACATGTCCAAACAAACCATTCATAACTCCACCTCAGCAGCAGCAACAATACTCGCATTATGCCCTGTGGTTAATTTTGGCAATCTAATATTTGTTACTTTCCAGCCTTTATGGATTAATGTACCTGTAAAGGGCGCTTGTCCCACAATATTACCCGTTAATCGCACTTCAGCCGCATCAAAACCTTTAGCTAAAGTTACTTTACTGCCTTCTTTATCTTGCCTTACCCTATCTAAAGTAAAATATTCATTAATAACCTTATTACAACCCTCATGAACAACTCGGGCAGCAACACCAATATCAGCATCGTTATATGCCGCAATATCTTCTTTGATAAAATCAATAAAACGGGCTTCTTTTTGCAGTAAACCTAACAATTGTAAAGCGGCATCTGGTGTTGATTCTTTTAATACAATAGGCTCTGGAGCTGGTGCTTGTATTATTTTTTCAACTTCAACAACTTTCTCAACAATTTTTATTTCTGGCTCTGCTGCCACCTCAACTGTTTTAACAATTTCAGCTGGTAGATGTTTAGCTTTTCTTGCCATCCCGATAACCATTGATAATAAAACAATGATTAAAATTAATGCTAAAACCAAAACGGCCGCAATTAAATATACATGCCACAAATCCAATGTTGTTGGCATTAATGATAAATCTATAGAATAATTCTTCATAATTTTAAAAATTCAAATACATAAAAATTAAGCACCCTGTGTGCTTAACTGGGTTTATAAGGTATTCCAGGCGCTCTAGTCTAGTACGCATAAACAGCAATACTCTTCCCCCTTCCTTAGACGGATAAAAAACTAAGTTATTTATTGCCTTTTGCCTTAACTCTCGTTCTATTAGCGGCTTCAGCAAACATTAACTGTTTTAAAACACGGCGAGTAATTGTTATCCTCATTTTCTTTAAATGGCGGTCAGCGATAATGGCAGGAACTTTAGCATCAAGGTACACTTGCCGCATATTCGACAAGACACCTTCACACTGTTTAATAATGGCATCGGTTGCACTTCGAGATTCAATTTTTAAATAACCTGTTTTCTGCATTTCAGTCATCACGCATTTTTTATAATCATACTGAGCTTGCTGTATTTTTTTAATCGTTACATCAGATAATGTTGTAGTGTGCCACTCATTTTTTGCATCTTTTGCATAAGCAAAGTTAAATCCTAATAATAAAGCTAATAATAAAACATGTTTCATCGTATTTTCCACAGAGAATAAGGTTATATCAGGCTAATTTTACGCCAACTACAAAGCCTACACAAAATAACTTTAATTTACTTCGCCTAAATTACACGATTAACCGAACCCAGCGTATTGAACTGGGATTGCTGCCTTATCACAAACCAGGTAAGAGCGTGCTTTAGCACGATTGCTTTTACTCTTGTTCTTGTGCATTTCGGCCGTAGTTAAAGCCGCTCCTACCAATCTGTATAAAAACGAGCTTTTACATCTTCTAGCATATAAAACAGTACTGGGACGGCAATGATGGTTAAAAATGTCCCTGTTATTAAACCACCAATTGCCACAAAAGCTAAAGGTGAAAGCCTTTCTATACCTACTGCCCATTCCAGGGCTAATGGGATCATACCTACGGCTGAAGACAATGCTGTCATTAAAATAGGACGAATACGTTTTTCCACTGCATTCAATAAGGCTTGTTTTATCGGTTGACCTTCAGCCATGGCTTGCTTAGCAAAATCAATCAGTAAAATGCCATTATTTACCACAATACCCATTAACAGGATTAAGCCCATAATCGCAGGCATGGACATAAATTTACCACCTAATAAGACCCCAAAGGCCGCACCAATAACGGCTAGTGGTAAAGTGAGCATAATGGCAATAGGGTTTAAAAACGAGCGAAAAGTAATGACCAACATAAAATACAGCAGTACCATGCTTAACGCCAAGGCTTTAACCAGACGGTCAAAAGTCTCAGCCAACTGTTTGTATTCGCCCTCATAATGAATCTGATAACCTCTGGGCAATTTAATATCCGCCAGTGCATCCTCCACTACATCATGTAACGCGGTAATGGAGACATTTCTTCGCCAGGCTTTAATATCAATCGTTGCTTGTAAATATTGATGTGTTTCAGCGGTTGCCGCACTGATTAGAACCGGTGCAGCGACTGACTCTAATGGAATTACCTCACCTTTTGGGGTTTCAATGGTAATCGCTCGAATGGTTTCTTTATTCGTTCTTTGATCTGACTGTAATCGTGTCCAAACGGGAATAAAATCCTCTCCCGCCACCCGAATACGTCCAGAATCTACACCATTAACCGCTTGTGCCACTTGCCGAGTCACATCCGCAGGCGATAAACCGTAGAGTCTGGCTTTAGCAGGATCTACAGCCAAATTAATCCGCTGTGAATAGGCCTGCCAACTGCGTTCCATCCCAGTTAAGCCTTTGACTGTTTTAAGCCGTTGCATCACTTGCTCGGCTAATTGGCTGAGTTCTTTCGGGTTATCACCTGAAATCATCACGTCAACATTGGCAGTAATGGATGATAAGGGGGTTGCCCCAAAGACGCGGACATTCGTTGAAACCATATTAGGAAGAGTCAATAAGCGTTCTCTTATGCCCTGATTAATATCATAAATACTGCGGTTACGGTGAAAACGATCCACAATATTTAAAGTTACTTCCCCTTGTTGTAATAAGCGCTGTGAACCAAATGATTTTACCCCAGGTTCTGCGCCAATCACGGTGGATAATGAAATGAGCCACTCTTTAGGAAATTCTTGTTTAATAGCCGCTTCGACTTGCATGGCTATCTGCCGCATTTTGTCAGTATCAGTATCGGGTGAGGCTTCAAAAGAAATAGTATCAATGCCGGTATCCATCATCGGCATCAATTCTCGCCCTTGCAAGCGCATATGGGCGGCTGAAATCACAAACAAAATGAAGAAAAAAACAATGACAAAGAGTCGATGATCTAAGGCACGACTGACTAAAAATAAATAGCCCCGTTTCATAGGATCCATAATATAATGGTTAAAAGGCTCTAACAACCAAGATAACGGGTCTTTTGCTTCAGATTTAAGTATTCTAGGGGCTAGTAAAGGAATAATGGTAACTGAAATAAGCAGAGAGGCAAATAAAGCAACGGATAAGGTAACACACAAGGGGCGCAATACTGTTTCAACAAAGCCGCCAACAAGCATAATAGGCACTAACACTAAAATGGTGCTGACCGTACCCGAGGTGTCAGCTAATAAAATCTCATCCAGCCCTCTAATAGCCGCTACTTTGCCTTGTTCAGAAAATTCACGCATCCGTCGATCGATATTTTCTATCACTACCACCACGTCATCCGCTAATAAGCCTACAGCAATAATAATTGCTGATAAAGTCACCATATTAAATTCAAAACCTATCCACCATAAAATAGCAAAGGTCAATAAGTAGGACAGCGGTAACGCTAATGCCACGATTAGCGCAGCACGCGAATTACCTAAAAACAATAAAATAATGATTAAGGTCATCACTACCGCATCACGTAAAGAATCCATCATATTATCAACGGTAAGATCAATAATTCGGCCCTGGGTATCCGCCACTTGAATATCTAAATTAGGAAACAGTGCTTTAACCTCATCCAAATGCTGATTAATACTGTTGAGCACTGTTTTTGCATAGCCCCCCTCAGAACGTAATAATGAAAGTGCCACCGCCTCTTTACCATTTCCACGATATAAAGAAGTCGCATCAGCTTGCCCCCAATGTACCTGTGCAACATCAGCAATTCTAATATGATGACCTCCGCTAATCGGCAGTAAAATTTCAGCAATATCATGCGGATCATTGGCTAAAGACTGCGCCGTTAATAATAGTCGCATATCATGTCGATGCACCAGTCCGGCTGGCATTGAGATATTAGAATCCAATAATGCCATCATCACCTGTTGAATGGTTAAATGATAGGCTTGTAATTTATTACGATCTACATCAACTGATACCTGCCTTATCGGCCCACCAAAAACTTCCGCTTCTGCTACCCCAGGTAAATTCAATAAAGTATCGCGTAAATCATGTTCTGCAATTCGTCTAACTTGCGCCATATCCAACCCTGAATCTTTACCGGGTGTCACCGATAGCACCATTAACGGACGTGCAGCATCGGTGATTTTAAAAATTAACGGCTCTCGAACCCCAAGCGGTAATTGACCGCGTACTCTGGAGAGCTCTGTGGTCACTTTATTGGCGGCAATATTAATTTCATTATCATATTCAAACTCAACCATAACCGAGGACACACCATCCCGCGAAGTTGATGTTACCCGCCGCACACCATCAATTGCAGTTAATCTGACTTCTAAAGGATGGGTAACATCATTACTCATATCGGTCGTCATTGCTCCCGGCCACTGGGTAACAACGGCTATTACAGGGCGGTTGGTATCAGGAAATAAATTGGTTGGAATCGATTGAAAGCCTAAAAAACCCAGTAAAATAGCGGCAAAGGCGGCTGAAATCAGGGTGTGAGGTTGAGATAAGATGCGTTCAGCAAAGGTCATTGTGTTGCCTCACCTGTAGCAATTGCGCGAATGCTATCTTTATCACGTAATCTTAATAACACACTGCCATGCCCTATTACAACCTGATCACCCACTTGAATATTCCCCGAAATCGCACAGCCTTCAATCCCACACAGAGCAATATCGACAGCTATTTTACTAAGCTTATCACCTGTAGTTGACCTGTTCACTTTAAAAACATGCCCTACCTGAGTTTCTGATGAAGGCACTAAAGCCGAATGAGGTACAATCAAGCTTTGTTCAATTATTTTAGAAATAACGCGTACGGCAACAGGAGAACCATCAGGTAAGTTAAAAACCCGTTGCGGTAAATCAATCTCCACACTGCCCATCGCCATTGTATCCAAGGCTGGATTGATACGAGTAATATAAGCTGTCAGCTTGGCTTTAGCGCGTGATATTTGCACCTCACCCCCCGGTTTTACACGGGTCAGTGTTTCCAAAGGAATAGGCACAATCACGCGTCCGCCTTGTTTAGAGGTTAATACATAAAGTATTTTTCCTGGGATTGCCGTATCACCCACTTCAACGAGACGTTGTGCAATACCGGCATCAAGCGGTGAAACAATATG
>JAJRUF010000202.1 GCA_024277935.1 Gammaproteobacteria bacterium | reverse complement strand
CGTGCTAAAAATTGATTATAGGGTTCACCGGAAACAGAAAAAATAGGAATTTTCTGGCTTTCAACCAAACAGTTAAACACATCAATCATCGGCACATTAGTCCGAATCATTTTGGAAGCTAATACGCGCTTCATGGGATTAACTGAGGCACTTTCAATAGACACTTTAGTGTCAGGCTGCAGAGTAGAGCCCCCATCTATAGGCTCCCCTATTGCATTAAAGATACGTCCAAGAATATTGTTAGAATAGGTCACACGCATAGAATGACCTAAAAAAATAACCGATGCCTGAGTAGAAATACCTTGAGCACCTGAAAAAATCTGTAATGAAACTTGATTACCTTTTATCTTAATTACTTGAGCTAAAGAAGAAGCACCATTAACATCTTCAACCCGTGCTAAATCACCAAAACAGCATACAACATCTTGTTGCCCCTTAGATTGTGAAACGTAAACTGTGATTATATTCCCTATAATAGAAGTAATATTTTGATGTTTTATTAAGCTTTCAATCATGGCCTATTCCGATATAGTTATCGTTTTATCTGTAAATAGAGCGTATTCTCCATTTCTTCTAAATTTAATTAACTATTAGTTTAGATATGTATACGCCTATATATTAGCTTTTTCAATAATATTAATAAATCACCCACTACGCCATATTGATAGTAATAACCAAATTCCCCCAATAAATGCCCCGACAAATCCCATTAAACCAAATAAAGAGGAAGGCCCGCCTTTAACCGTTGTTACAATAGAACTGCCTACAATTAAAGCCGAGGTCACTAAACTAATAGACAAGCGGTTAATACTACGATCCAGCTCTTTACCCAGCCACTCTGGTTTATTCAGGTCAATTTTCACTCCTAAGGAACCATAACGAATCGCTTCCATGAGTCGATGCAAATCTTTGGGTAAATCAGTGATTAATTCTGCAATCTCCAACACGTTACCCTTCCCTCTTTTGAATAAGGCCTCGGGACTATACCTTGCTAAAAAAATCCGTGTTATTAAGGGTGTAGCAACCTCAACTAAATTAAAATCAGGATCTAGTTGCCGCCCCAAGCCATCTAAAGTAATAAAAGCTTTAAGCAACAAGGTTAAATCAGGCGGTAAACTAAGCTGATAATCTCGCAATAAAGTTGTCAGATTATTAAGTAAATCAGCAATTCTTAATTCTTTGAGTGGAATATCATGGTATTGATCAATAAAATCATCAATATCCAGTAAAAATCGGTCTCTACTATTTAAACCTGTATGCTCACTCCACTGTAATAAAACTTTAACGACCCTTTGTGAGTCTTCATCAACCAAACCTCGTAATAAATTTAACACCTGTTCTCGTCTCTCTTCAGAAAGACGTCCCACCATGCCAAAATCAATAAATGCGATACGATTATTATCGAGGTAAAAGCAATTACCAGGATGAGGGTCTGCATGAAAAAATCCATCTTCCAAAATCATTTTCAATACTGTTTCAGCACCCCGTTTAGCCAATAACTTACGGTCTAATCCGGCTTTTTCTATTTTTTTAATATCATATCCAGGAATACCTACAATCATTTCCTGAACATTCATACGCTCACAACTCCATTGCCAATATACCTTGGGGATAACAATATTGGGATCATCGATAAAATTTCTCCTCATCCGTTCTGCATTACGACATTCGGCAGCTAAATCGAGTTCACGACGCATGGACTGGGTAAAGTAACGAATTATTTGCTTAGGTCGAAAGCGTTGCAGAACCTTTATTTCTTGCTCAGCTATTTCTGCTAATTGAGCTAATAAACGTAAATCAGCTTCAACAACTAATCGAATACCAGGACGACGAATTTTAATAACGACTGAACTACCGTCTTGTAAGCGTGCTTTATAAACTTGGCTTATTGAGGCAGAAGCCAGTGGCTGAGGGCTAAACTCTGAAAATATTTCTTCAGGTTTAGCGCCTAAATCTTCTTCAAATTGTGCGGCTAACTGTTGGTAAGGAACTGCTTTAACCTGATCTTGAAGTTTTTTAAATTCAGCTAACCATTCCGGGGAAAATAAATCAGCTCTAGTTGCAAGAATTTGACCTAACTTAACGAAAGTAGGTCCCATCTCCTCTAAAGCACGCCGAACTCTAACTGGTGGTTCAATCCTTGTTAAATCATCAACTTCTTTCCACTTTAGTACATGCCCTGCACTTTCAATAATATTAGCCACACCTAAGCGTTGAACAATATCACCAAAACCATAGCGAATCAGAATCGAAGATATTTCGTGTATACGCCCAAAATCACGCGCAACTTTGAAGGTTTCTAATAACATATATTTAAATTTTAGGTTACAGCTAAAGACTTACTAACAAATTAACTAAAGTTTCAGAGTTCCTGTTACCCTCAAGCCTAGCCATCTTCTGTATGTAAATATAGATCGTATAAAACCACAATATCTAGTGGTATATATATGGCAATGCGGTAATTTTGAAAAAGGCTCCCCCACTCAATGATTATTTATTATTTGGATCTAAACTATCAGCAATACCTGAAAATATACCACTGACAACCCGGGAAAAGCTTGACCCCGTAGCCTTAGCAACATCTGATAACTGTATTTTTTGTAACCTACCCTCCTTAGAAAGGTCATGATGTAGCACTGATATAATTTGTTTTACAGAGTTACCTACAGATGAGCCACTATTTTGAAAATGATTGAACAAATCTGTTAGTGTTTTACGCGTGGATTCTTGTCCTTTCCTAGCAACTTCATTCAAGGTATCCAAAAACAAGCTTTCCAAATCTTCTAAATCAGTTAAAGCCCGCTTTAAGTCATGATCTGAAAATTCCTGTACATTTGTACTTGCTTCCTCAATTGCTAATTTTGAAGCTTCTGCAACTTGCCCTAGCGCAGCGTCAACACCCATTATTACTTGTTTTATGGCTTCACCACTTTTACTTGACTGGCTATCTACTCCAGCACAAGCGCCTTCAATCACATCATTAAGGGTTTGTTTAATCTCATCAGGCTGTATTTTTCCTTCTTTAAGAGCCTGAACGACAATATGACGAATATTATTTTCAATATTATGCCCTTCAGTCACTGTATCAAAAGCTACATTTTTTGCACTTTGTGTTGTTTTTGTCATTATTATTCCCCTGCTTTACGTTAAGTGGCCTACTGATAACTATTTTTCCAAGCAAGTCATTGCCTAGTAATATTGATAGTAACGCTATTTTAGTAGCCATTTAAAACTACTTCTTTTATGCGCTATAACTTTGATTTTTATTGTTACCCCATCTCCTAGTATAATGATCCATTTTGATAACAGTATCGTTATCATATAGCCTTTCAAACCTTAATTTAAGAGAAATATTGTTTATGGCACTTTATTGTGGAATTGTCGGTTTACCTAATGTTGGAAAATCAACGCTGTTTAATGCACTTACAAAAGCGACGATAGCCGCTGAAAACTACCCTTTTTGTACTATTGATCCAAACGTGGGGGTTGTTCCAGTACCCGACCTTAGAATGGATAAGTTGGCAGAAATTGTAAACCCAGAAAGAACATTGCCAACAACAATTGAGTTTGTTGATATTGCCGGCTTAGTAGCAGGCGCATCAAAAGGTGAAGGGCTGGGCAATCAGTTCTTAGGCAATATTAGAGAAACTGATGCCATTATTCATGTGGTACGTTGTTTTGAAGATGACAATGTTATTCACGTAGAGGGAAAAGTAGACCCACTAAGTGATATTGAAGTTATTAATACCGAACTTGCATTAGCAGATATGGCTTCGGTTGAAAAAGCCTTATTAAAAACAACTAAAGCCGCTAGAACAGGCAATAAAGATGAGCAAGCAAAAAAACAGGTATTAGAGAAAGTATTTGCTCAACTGGATCAAGGTAAAGCTGTTAGATCATTGGATTTAACAGAAGACGAAGAGAAGTTAATAAAAGACCTCTGCTTAATTACCCTTAAACCAGCCCTGTATATTGCCAATGTACAAGATGATGGGTTTGAAGATAACCCAATGCTAGATAAAGTAAAACAATTTGCAGCCACTGAAAAAGCCAATGTTGTTGCCGTTTGTGCCGCAATAGAAGCAGAAATCATTCAATTAGATGAAGATGAAAAGCAAGAATTTTTAGATGATTTAGGACTTGAAGAACCCGGTCTAAACAGAGTTGTCAGGGCCGCTTACTCTTTACTCAATTTATCAACTTACTTTACAGCAGGCGTAAAAGAAGTCCGTGCCTGGACAATCCCTGTTAATGCAACCGCACCTCAAGCAGCAGGCGTTATTCATACTGATTTTGAAAAAGGCTTTATCCGGGCGGAAGTTATCGCTTACGAAGATTTTATAGAACACAAAGGTGAACAAGGTGCAAAAGATGCAGGAAAATGGCGGCTAGAAGGCAAAGACTACCAAGTTCAGGATGGAGATGTAGTACATTTTAGATTTAATGTTTGACAAGTTTTAAAATCAAACTTATAATTCTCCTTCTTCACAAGAGCCTCTACCTAGAAGCTCTTTCAAGAGATGGCGATATAGCTCAGTCCGGTTAGAGCGCGGGATTCATAACCCCGAGGTCCCAGGTTCGATCCCCGGTATCGCCACCATTATAACTCTTTGATAGTTATAATAAATCAACCCAATGCCAACGGTTGAATGCTTTAAACTCCAAGTATCACTACGATACAAACTACGAGAGTGATTTTCGTAGTGGTTGTTTAAAACATTACTGAGGGCTTAAGCAGTGTCTTATATCCGCAAATTATCTAACGGCAATTTTCGAGCCGAAATAAGTAAGAACTACAACTCGATTCAATCAAAAACATTCCCAACACAAAAGGCAGCTGAGAAGTGGGCTGAAAGTATTGAGGAAAATATTGATACCATATTAAACTTAAAACCAAAGAAGCTTAGAAAATTATCCCCTGAAAAAGTTGATGAGCTTGGAGGCTTGAGTCTGTTTAAAAAGTTAGGAGTTGGTGTTGATTTCTGGCTAACACAATTTTATGGGAACCCTGTTATAAAGTATAAAACCTGATCATATTCAGAAAGCACTCAAGATGTATGCAGCGGGTGAAACTGAAGGTTATGAGTCAAATAAGCCTAAGTCTAATAATACTGTACTGAGAATGAAAGGTGTTTTGTCTTGTATCATTCAGTTTAGGATTGATAAAAATTACTTAGATAAGAATCCCACCGAAAAATACGTATTAAAGCAGAACCTAATCAGGTTGAGCGATTTTTAAGTGATATTGAGAGAGACCGCTTATTACATGCTTGTCGTGAGTCCACATGGGACAAAATGTATTTACTCGCATTGCTGGCGATAACAACGGGAATGAGAAAGTCTGAACTGATGAATTTACATTGGACGGATATCAATTTCGAAAAAGGTCTAGCGTCTCCAAAAGACACAAAAAATAGGGAGTCTCGTCTTAACCCCATTCCACAGTTTGTACTTGATGAACTCAGAAAGCATAGGCAAATAGGAAATGGGTTAATTTTCTTTAGCCCCAACAACCGTGATAAGCCCTTTGATTTCCGTAAGCAATGGTATGCTTCGCTTAAAAGAGCTCAAATAAGCAACTTCAGATTTCATGACCTAAGACATACAGCGGCTAGTTATTTAGTTATGGCGGGGGCGACATGACACAAAGCAGAGCAGATTCTAGGGCATAAAAGCGAACAAACAACAAAACGGTATGCTCACTTAAGTACCAATCACAAGTCAGAGCTAACAGAGCGTGTAATGAGTGAGGTTTTTGCTACTGAAAACTAACTTATTCTGATACATTCAATGCTCTGCAAGCCTCATGCTTATTGCCATTTAGTTCTTGGTAAAGCATTTTATGCAATTGCAGATACATCTCATTTAATTAAATCCATAATAGCCCCTCATTACTTTCAATAACTTGAAAAGGGGATGTTATGACAGAAACGAACGACAATTAACTTTAGCTGATACCTGTCAGGTTTCACAACGTTATACCATGATTTTTTAAAAGGCCTGCTCGAAACATATCGGGTGATTTTATAAAATATCTGGATTTATTCTATACCAACATTCGACAGCTTCAAAGGGCGTTCTAACCTTTAATTCTCTTTTTAAGCTACCATGCCTTCGGTTAAGGTTGTAATACACTAAGAACTGGTCTAAATCGGTTTTTAATTCAGTCTCGTCTTTATATGTTATCACCTTAATCGTGGCACCTTTGATCGTCCCGTTAACACGCTCAACCATTCCATTGGTTTTCGGGCTGGCAGGCACTGTTAGCCTGTGGTCAATGTGATCTTCAAGACAGGCCATATCAAACTCATGGTTGCCACTGGCTTTGTTTTTTCTATTGGTAAACTTGTCGGTAAACTCAGCGCCATTATCTGTTAATACATGACTGATATAAAAAGGGAAATATGATTTGCACTGGTCTAAAAAATCAACCGCAT